>DAOOIT010000001.1 GCA_035384565.1 Planctomycetota bacterium
GCGGAGCCCTCCCCAGGAACCACCAGGTCCGCAATGGGACAGCGTGCCAACCCCCCGCGCCGGCCAGTCGAGGCAAGATCGCCGAACCCCGAAGAGCCGTTTCTAACGCAGGGGCCGGGCATAGGATCTGCTTTTTCCGACCCACTCCTCATCGGGGTTCAACGACCCTGCCGTGCCCGCCGTCGGCGGGAGGACTGGTGTTGCCGCGCCAGCGACGTCCGCCCCATAACCCCATATGCTGCATGGCCTTACGCTCTCCGGCCTTTCCCCTCCCATACTTGCTCATCCCGCAGATGAGCGCGAATGGCCGGAGCCGCGAGAATCGCCAATCCTCGCCCATCCACCCATACTTGCTCATTTCCCCTCCTCAAGGTTGAGCAAGTATGGGCGCGAGGAAGGCGAGAGGAAGGGGTCTCAGATCTGCTTCTCCACTTACCACTCCGGCCGCAATTGAGGATGGATCGCGACGCGGAAGACGCTCGTAGTGCGGCCTTCAGGCCGTATCTGGGCATACGGGCTGAAGCCCGCACTACGAACGAGCGCGGCATGAACTGGGGCCGGAGCAGTATCCTGCATGAGCAAACACGGACAAGCACGGACAGGCTCCAAGCGCCGCTGCGACCACGCACCGAGTGCGATGAGACTGATAGGATAGGCAGCACCGAGAGGACGAGGCAGGACCGCGCCCGCTCCGGGTCCTATCCGCCCTGTCCGGCCCATCGGTCCCGTCGCCTGCGGCAGCCGCCTCAGGCCTCGGGCAGCTCGCGCGCCAGCCGCGCGATCTCATCCTCCGCGGGAATCTCGGCCAGCGGCAGGTCCACGCGGCGATGATCGAGGGCGCTCGTGATGAAGGCGTAGGCGATCTCGAAGCCGTGATAGCTGATGTCGCCGTTGCAGGGGTGGACCTTCGTCTCATCGTCCAGCCAGTCGGCCAGGTCGCGCAGGTAGCGCGGCTGGAGCAGCACGTTCTCCTGCTCGGGCCACCGCGGCAACGCCTCGCCGAGGATCTCCCCGCCCGATGTCCTCGTGAACGCCGCCCAGTCGCCGTCGGTGTTGGCCCAGGCGTAGCCGTGGGTGCCGTAGAGGGTGATGCGGTTGTCGGTCCAGAACTTCTCGTTGGCGAGCCACTGGGGCGAGAGGTAGCCGAACTGAACGAAGGCGCGCACGCCGTTCTCGAAGGCGATCTCGCCCTCGGTGTAGTCGGGCGACGGATGGCTGTCGGTGAGGCCCTTGCGGCCGTGGACGTGGCCGACGACCCACTTGGCCCTCACGCCGCGGTTGAACCAGAGGATGTAGTCCACCAGGTGCGTGCCGAGCTGCGAGAGCCAGGCGCGCGAGGAGGCGTGGATGCGCACGAGGTCGCCGATCTCGCCGCGCTCGTAGACGGCCTTGGCCCTGCCCCACTGCTCGCCGTACTTCTGCTGGTGCGAGACGATGTACTTGACGCCCGCCCGGGCGCACAGGTCGTGGATGCGGCGGGCCTCGGCGAGCGAGGTGGCCATCGGCTTCTCGAAGGCGATGGCTCTGGGCTTGTGGCGGAGACCCAGCTCGATCATCTCGAGCCGCACCTTGGGCTGGGTGACGAAGCAGAAGACGTCGGGCCGCTCGGCGGCGAGCATGGTGGCGGCGTCGGTGTAGGTCCGGGCGATGCCGAATTGCTTCGCGGCGGCGTCGAGGCGTTCGCGGTTCAGATCGCAGAGGGCCACCAGCTCGAAGCGGTCGGGGTTCTTCAGAAAACCGTCAATGTGGTTCCTGCCGCGGTGTCCGCAGCCGACCTGGGCGACGCGGTACTTGGCCATGGCGTGCTCCTGGAGGCGGAGGAGAGTCGGACTTGCCGAATCATGCCCCGACCTCGGCGGCCCGTCAAGCGGCGTTCGCCCTGACACGCCCCCGAGAGCGCGCGCCGGGAGCGGGCTTGGGGTCTTGGGGCGGCTTGGGCTGCATGGCGTTCCGGTGCTCGGCGGCCTTGGCCCGCGCCTGGGCGGCGGCGGCCGGATTGCCGAGGTCGCGCCAGGCGGCCTCGAGCGCGCCGTAGCTCCGGGCGAGCAGCGCGTGCAGCACCTCGGGCTCCCGGC
Organism: Planctomycetota bacterium; assembly: GCA_035384565.1. Classification (NCBI taxonomy): domain Bacteria; kingdom Pseudomonadati; phylum Planctomycetota; species Planctomycetota bacterium. Next base: position 2,076 of record DAOOIT010000001.1, read on the forward strand.
TGTCCTGCAAGGCGGGGGTGAGGAGGGCGATGGTCTCCTCGAGCAGCGGCCGCGCGTCGGAAGCGCGGCGGTGGAGCAGCCGCAAGCGGGCCAGGTCGTTGGCGAACTCGCCGAGCCGGACCTTGTGGTAGAGGACGTCGGCGAACTGGCTGGCGAGGGTTCGCTGGGCCTCGAGCGCGAGGGAGTGGTAGCGCTCGGCCTCGTCGAGGCTGCCGCCGGCCTCCAGGAGCAGGGCCAGGCGGTGGGCGAAGAGGGCCTGGGCCACGGCGTAGCGCGGGATGTGCGGGCGGCGCTGCGCGAGGCCCGTGGCCAGGGCGAGCGCCTGCCGCAGACGCTCCTCCACCGCGTGGGGCGCGTAGGCGGCCGGGCCGGGCCGCGGCAGGTCCGCCGCGGCGTAGGCTTCGGCCAGATCGTACGGGTAATCGGGCACGCGCGGGAAGTCGGCGGCGAGCTGCCGCAGTGTGTCGGTGGCCTTGTCGAGCGCGGCGCGCGCCGCCGCGGGCTGGCTCGCGGCCAGCGCGTGGAACTGCTGGCGGTGGCAGAGGGCCTCCAGGTGGCGGCGCGGGGGGCTGTCGGGGTCCGTCTGGCGCAGCGGCGCGAGCGTCGCGAGCGCCGTCGCGAGGTGGCGAACGGCCTCGGCCGGGTCCGTGAGCGCCAGGAAGTAGTGGGTCCGGGCCAGCTCGAGCCGGAAGGCGGGCGTGGGCGTCGCGCCCGCGGGGGCGCCTTCGAGAAGGCGCAGGGCGCTGCGGTGCGCGTCGAGGGCCTCCGGGGTCCTGTCGGAGGCCTGCCGCAGGCGGCCCAGCTCGTTGTAGGTCTTCGCCATCTCCACGGTTGCGCCGAGGGCCTCGGGAGCGTCGGCCGCGAGCCCCTCGTAGAGGGCGATGGCGCGCTGGTAGGCGGCGGCCGCCGGGTCCAGCTGGCCCAGGCGCTGGCGAATGTCGCCCACGCGGCGGTTCGCGTCGGCCACCTTGCGCCGCAGGGCCACTGCGCCGGGCGTCTGTTGCGCCAGCCGCTCGTAGTGGGGCAGCATGTCCTCCAGCAGCGCGGCCGCCTCGCGCGAGAGCACCGGCTCCACCTGCACGTCCACCGGCGAGCCCTCCACATTGTCCACGAGCAGCCCGGGCGACGCCACGACCGAGCGGGGCGAGAAGCGCTCGAAGATGCGGTCGAGGGCGTCGGTGGCCACCTGGGCGCTGGCCTTGGCCTCCAGGAGCGCGCGCCGCGTGCTCAGGTAGCCGACGGTGGCGACGGCGGCGACGAGGAGGGTGAGGAGGGCCGTGGCGCCGGCGAGCGCGGCCACGGTCTTGTTGCGGCGCGCCCAGCGCCCCAGGCGCTCGAGGGACGAGGCTCGGCGGGCCCGGATCGGCTGGTCGGCCAGGAAGCGCCGGAGGTCGTCGCCCAGGGCCTCAGCCGTGGGGTAGCGGTGGGCGGGGTCGCGGGCGGTGGCCTTGAGCACGATCGTCTCGAGGTCGTGCGGCACCGCCGGGTTGAGCCTCCGTGGGGGGGTGGGGCGCCCCTCGGCCACCAGGCGGATGAGCCGGCTGCGGTCCTTCTCGTCGAAGGCGGGCCGGAAGGTGAGCAGCTCGTAGAGCGTGAGGCCGAGGCTGTAGACGTCGCTGCGCGCGTCGGCCCGGCCCTCGAGCTGCTCGGGGGCCATGTAGCGCAGCGTCCCGGCGATCTCGCCCGTCACGGTGATGTCGTCGCTCCGCACGGCCTTGGCGAGGCCGAAGTCGGTCACCCACACGCGCCCCTGGGCGTCGGCGAGCAGGTTGCTGGGCTTCACGTCGCGGTGCAGCACGCCCTGGCCGTGCGAGTAGTGCAGGGCGTCGGCCACCTGGCAGCCGAGGGCGGCCACCTGGCGCCAATACGCGGCGCCGCCCTTGCCCAGGAGCTTTCGCGCGATGGACTCAGCGGCCTGTGCGGCGGGGGAGGGCGCCGCGGCGCCGCCCTGGAGCGCCGCCAGGCGCTGGATGACCTGGTCGAGGCCGGGCCCGGGGATGTACTGCATGACGAAGTAGTGGTGGCCGTCCTGCTCGCCTACGCCGAAAATCTCGGCGATGTTCGTGTGGTGCAGCCCGGCGGCGATGCGGGCCTCGCGGCGGAAGCGACGCAGGCGTTTGACGTCCTGCAACGCCGGACGGGGCAGGACCTTGATGGCCACGCGGCGGCCGAGCGACTCCTGCTCGGCCTCGTAGACGATGCCCATGCCGCCGCGGCCGATCTCGCGGAGGAGGCGGAAGTCGCCCAGCCGCTCCAGGCGCGGGGCCTCGAACGGAGCGCCGCCGGGCAGCAGGCACTGCGTGGACCCCTTCATCGCCTCGGCGGCGAGCATGGCGGGGAACAGGTCGCGGATCTCGTCGGCCAGCTCGGGATGGCGCCGGGCGTAGTCGTCCACGCTCGGGCTCTCGCCGCGGCGCTGGCGCTCGAGGAAATCGCTCGCCAGCACCTCGAAGGGGTCGCGGTCGTCTGCGGGCTCAGGCATCGCGGGTCTCGTCATGAAGCCCGGGCAGCGTCGAGAGGAGGTCCTTGAGCCGCCGCAGGGCGCGCACGTAGCGGATGCTGGCCGCCTTGGGCTGGATGCCCAGCACCTCGGCGGTCTCCTGGTTCGAGAGCTCCTCGAAGTGGCGGAGCGCCAGCACCTCGCGATCGATCGGGTCCATCGTCTCGATAGCCTGGCGGGCCCGCTCCACCTCTTCGGCGCGCGCGGCGGCCTGGCTGGGCGAGGTGAGGTCGGCGGCCAGGCGAATGGCCATCGAGGCCGACGTGGCCTCGGGCGAGCCGCTCTCCTGGAGGGGCACCTCGCGGCCGCCGTCGCGCATCTTCGCGCCCAGGTGCTGGCGGTAGAGGTCCACGAGCGTCTGCATCACGATCATCCGCAGCCACACGAAGGGCGAGGGCGCTTCCGTCCTCGCAAAGTGCTCGAGCCGCCGCGCGGCGGCCAGGTAGGCCTCCTGGAGCACGTCGTCGGCATCCACCCGCCCCTGGAGGCGGGGGGCGAGCCGGAAGCGCACCAGGCCGGCCAGGCGCTGGCGATGGCGCGCGAACGCCTCGGCCAGCGCCTCCCGGTCGCCCGCTCTCAGGCGGCCGACCAGATCGTCGGTGCTGTTCGGCGAGGCACTCACTCCGGCCCCTTCGCCCAGGGTTCCCTGCACATGCTGAACGGGCAGCCGCTCACAGGGTCCACAGCCCCCTCGGGATTCTACTGCCCGCCGGGCGCGGGAGTCAATGCCGCGGGGCGGTGCGGTGGAATCCCCCTCCGCCCTGTGGACCGCGCGCCCCGGCCGCCGTTCCTGTACTTGGGCAGTGTGCTCGGCAGCGTCCCTTTGGAGAAAGGAGAGACCCGGATGCGCACGCTGTTGTGGATGGCCGTGGCGGCGGCCCTGGCCGCCCCACCGTCGTGGGCAGCCGAGAAGGGCAAGGCGGCGCCGCCCGGCGGCGAGCGAATCGGCGGCCAGCAGGACGGCCCGGGCCGGCCCCCCGGCCCGCCGCCCGAGGGCGGCCCAGGCCGCGCCCCCGGCGACCGGCAGGGCGGCCCGCCGCCCGGCGGGCGAATGGGGCCGCCCCCCGGCGGGTTCGGCGGACCCGGCGGCGGCTTCGACGCCATGAGCCGGCCCGAAATCTTCGATGCCGCCCGGCAGACGATCGCCCTGCCCGACGACGCGAGGAAGGGCGTGGACCAGCTCGAGATGCAGTTCAACGACGACCTTCAGGCGGCGATGACCGAGGCGCGCCTCAAACTCGCCAAGGCCTACGTGGAGAAGCTCCTGGCCCTCGTGCCCGAGGCCGACAAGCCGAAGTACCAGGCGGTGGCCAACGCCCTGACGGCGCGCGATGAGACCCTCGCGGCGGCGCAGAAGGAGCTGAAGGGCGCGCTCGACCTCATCAAAGTGGCCCAGGCCGGGGCTCCGGCGGCGCGCGACGAGCGTCGGCCCCGCTTCGGCCCGCCCGGCTCGATGACCAGCAAGACCGACATCCTGCGCACCCACTTCACCCTCACCGACGAGCAGCGGGCCGACTTCGACCAGGCGCAGCGCGAGGGCTTCGACGCGATGCGCGAGCGCACCGACGCCCTGTTCGCCGAGCTGCGCCAGCGCGGCGGCCCGCCCGACCCCACGGCCTTCCGCCGCATCGGCCAGGCCATGCGCCAGGTGCGCGAGGAGATCGAGGACCAGGTGGCCAAGGCCGTCGCGCCCCTCCTCACCGCCGAGCAGAAGAAGGACTACGAAACGGCCTGCGCCGCGATTGACGCCTGGCGCAAGAAGGTCAAGGACGCCGAGGCGGCCTGCCGCGCGAAGATCGTCGAGGCCGTGGGCGAGGAGAAGGCCGCCGCGCTCCTCGGCCCGCCGCCTGGCCAGATCGCCAAGCCGCCCAAGAAGGCCGCCGAGTTCTGAGCCCGCGGCCGCCCCGCGCGCCATGGCATCCGCCGGCAGCACACCACAAGGGCCCCACCGACACGGCGTCGGTGGGGCCGCTGCGTTCTGGCCCGCCGCGGCCCCTCCCTCCGGGCGCGCTTGACGATGGGTTCGGCACGGCGTAAGATGCGGTGGGCGAGCGCGGCGAAAGGTAACGGCATGACTCGACGGACCCTGGTCGCCGCAGTGTCGGCGTGCCTGTGCGCGGCGGACTGCCTGGCGGCGGCCATCGCGCAGACGAACCGCACCGGGCGCATCCAGTGCCTCGACCTGGCGGGCGACCCCGTGGCGATCCACACCGACCTGCGCATCCCCCTCGAAGGCTGGAAGCAACTGCGCACCCTGGACGCCGCCCAGGAGGTCGAGGCGTCGGCCGTCGAGGGCGGCCGCAAGTGGGCCGGCCGCATCGAGCTCGCTCCCAAGGAATCCTACCGCTACGAGCAGACCCTGCGCGAGGCCGACGGCGCTGTCCGCCTCGCGCTGCGCGTGACGGCCGAGACGGACCTGAAGACGCCCGGCGTGTTCTTCTGGCTCGACTTGCCCATCGCGCTCTTTGGCGGCGGCACGTGCGAGCTGCGCGGCGAGGCGGGCGTGGTCGGCAACGCCTCGCTGCCGAAGGAGCCGCCCCCGAGCCGCCAATTCCTGGCCGGCCTCGCCAGCCAGGCCACGTTCGCCGCCCCCGCCTCCCCGCTCAAGCTCGCCGCCACCTTCGATCCGCCCTGCCCAATGGTGATCCAGGACAACCGCGTGTGGCGCTCCGCCACCTACTCGGCCCTGGTGAGAATCCCCGGCACGCCGCTCGGCAAAGGCCAGGCCGCCACACTCAACGTCACGCTCCGCCTCACGGGCGAGGGCGATTTGTCGCCCGCCCGGCTCACCCTCGACGCGGCGAAGCCCCGCTACCGGCTCGACGGCTTCGGCGGCAACTACTGCTTCGGCATCGAGTCGCCCGTCACCCAGTACACCCTCGACCACCTCCGGGTCGCCTGGGCCCGCACCGAGATGACCCCCGCCGAGTGGGAGCCCGAGAACGACAACGCCTCGCCGCAGGATACCAACTGGGCGGCGCTGACCGCGAACGACAAGCCCGACTCGAATCTGCGGCGCGAGTTCCTCCTCGCCCAGCAGATCCAGAAGCGGGGCATTCCCTATTCCATCACCATCTGGCACCTGCCCGAATGGCTCTACGTGGACCCCCGCACCGACGACCAGCGCCCCAACGGCCGCCGGATCGCGCCCGACAAGTGGCCCGAGCTGCTCGAATGCCTCGGCTCCTACCTCGTCTATGCCAAGAAGCAGTATGGGGTCGAGCCCGACCTCTTCTCGTTCAACGAGCCCGACGGCGGCGTGCGGGTGAAGTTCAGCCCCGAGGAGCACCGCGACGCGATCAAGCGCATCGGCGCGCACTTCGAGAAGCTCGGGCTGAAGACCAGGATGCTCCTCGGCGACACCTGCCACGCCCGCGGCACCCACACCTATGCGGCGCCCGCCGCCGCCGACCCCGAGGCCCTGCGCCACGTGGGCGCGCTCTCGTTCCACTCGTGGGGCGGGGCCACGCCCGAGGAGTACGCCGCCTGGGCCGACCTCGCCGATACTCTCAAGCTGCCCCTGCTCGTGGGCGAACTGGGCGTGGACGCCTGGGCCTGGCGCGGCGGCTCCTACGACTCCTTCCACTACGGCCTCCGCGAGGTGCAGATGTACCAGGAGCTGGTGCTCCACGCGCGGCCCCGCGCCACGATGCACTGGGAGTTCACCTCCGACTACGGCCTCGCGAAAGTCGGGAAGGACGGGGCGCTCATGCCCACCTCGCGCTTCTGGTTCGTGAAGCACTTCTGCAACCTCACCCCGCCGAAGGCCGAGGTGCTGGCCACCGCCTCCGACCATCCCAAGGTGCTCTTCACCGCCTTCCGAGGCGAAGGGCCCGTGTTCGCCTTCCACATTGCCAACCTGGGGGCGGCTCGCCGGGCCACCCTGGCCGGCCTGCCGGCCGGGCTCAAGAGCCTGCGGGCCGTGCAGACGAGCGAGACCGATTCATTCCAGGAGCTGGCCCCCGTGGCCGTGGAGGACGGGGTGGCGAGGCTGTCGCTCGCGCGGCAGTCGCTTCTCACGCTCACCACGGCCCCCGCAGGCGCCGGACTCGCGCCTCCGAAATGACCGATTGCAGAACCCGGAACGAGGACGCGGCATCATGAATTGCTGGCAACGGATCGCGTGTGCATGTCTCGTGCTGGCGTGCCGAGGGGCGGCGGCCGACGACTGGCCCGTGTACCGGCACGATGTGGGCCGCAGCGCCACGACGCGCGAGCGGCTCCGGCTCCCGCTCTCGCCGGCCTGGACCTATCAGCCGCTGCACAAGCCCCAGCCGGCCTGGGGCGACCCGAACCCGCGCAAGGTCGGCGGCTTCTACGGCTCGGTCGAGGGCCGCCGCGTGCACTTCGACGACGTGTTTCACGCCGTGGTGGCCTACGACAAGGTCTTCTTCGGCTCGTCGGCCGACGGCAAGGTGTATGCGCTCGATGCCGCCACGGGGCAGGAGGTGTGGACCTTTTTCACCGGCGGCCCGGTGCGCCTGCCGCCGGCCGTCTGGAGGCGCAAGGTCTACGTCGGCTCCGACGACGGCTTCGCCTACTGCCTCGCCGCGCGCGACGGCAAGGAGCTCTGGCGCTTCCGCGCCGCGCCCAGCGACCGCAAGGTACTGGGCAGCGGCCGCATGATCTCGCTGTGGCCCGTGCGCACGGGCGTGCTGGTGGACGACGGCGTGGCCTACTTCGCCTCGGGCGTCTTCCCCGCCGAAGGCGTGTACCTCTTCGCCGTCAACGCCGACGACGGAAAGCTCGTCTGGTGCAACGACCAGGGCGGCTCGACGCCGCAGAGCCGCTTTTCGCCCCAGGGGCCGCTGCTGGCCTCGAAGGCCACGCTCTTCGTGCCCACCGGCCGCGTGTCGCCCGCCGCCGTGGACCGCGCGACGGGCAAGCTGCTGCATCAGCCGGCGTTCGGCCACGACGTGGGCGGCACCTTCGCCTTCCTGGCCGACGACTGCGTGTTCACCGGCACCGAGCAACTCATCGGCTACGGCCAGACCCCGCCCTGGCGCCGCACCGCCTGGTTCGAGGGGCGCACCCTGGCGGCCGGGCGCAATGCCTATTACCTCGCCACAGGCCGCGAGATCATCGCCCTCGACCGCGACACCTATCCCAAGGCCAGCCTCGCGCAGCAGGCGATCATCGTCCAACGCGACCGACTCAACGAGCCGCTCACCGTCTCGCGGCAGCGCGTGTACCGCCACGAGGCCACCCTCAAGGAGGACAAGGAGGACCTGGCCGCGCTCGACCAGCAGATCGCCGAGCTGGCCAAGAAGGCGGCAGCCGATGACCAGGAACTCGCCACGCTGAACGAGCAGCGCGCGGCCCTCGCCAAGAAGATCGAGGCCGACACCAAGGCCCTCCCCGGCCTCGTCCAGGCGGCCGAGAAGCTCCAGAAACAGGCGGCCGACATCCGCGAGAAGGTCAAGGAGGCCGACGCCGCACTGGCCCAATGCGCCCGCTGGCGCGTGGCGTCGGACTGCGCGGAGGCGCTCGCCATCGCCGACGGCGTGCTTCTCGCGGCGGGCAGGGGCAAGGTCGTCGCCCTCGACATCGAGAAGGGCGACACGCTGTGGACCGCTGAGGTCGAGGGCACGGCCAAGGGCCTGGCCATCGCGGAGGGCCGCCTCTACGTGAGCACCGACACGGGCGCCATCCACTGCTTCGGCCCGGCCGGCACAAAGCCGATCGGCGTGGTGCGACCCGCGACCAGGCCATTCCCCGCCGACGACCTCGCGCCGGCTATCGAGGCCGCCGCCGACCACATCGTCCGCACCACCGGCGTCACGCGCGGCTACTGCCTCGTGCTGGGCAACGACACGGGGCGCCTGGCCTATGAACTGGCCCGGCGCACCGAGCTCCAGGTCTACGCCGCCTGCTTCGACCCCGACCGCGCGCCCGCGGCGCGCGCCGCGCTCGACGCCGCCGGCCTCTACGGCTCGCGCGTGGTCATCGAGCCGGCCACGCCCGGCCATCTCCCGTTCTCCGACTACTTCGCCGACCTCATCGTGTCGGAGGGCGCGCTGACCCGGGGCCTGTTGCCCGTGGACCCGAAGGAGGCGTTCCGGCTGATGCGGCCCCTCGGCGGCAGGATGCTCATCGGCCAGCCCGAGTCGGCAAGGGCCAAGACCAAGCCCCTCGATGCCGCCGCGCTCCGCGACTGGCTGGCGAGGATGGGCACCGAAGCGGCGGGGCGTGCGCTCCTGCACGCGGAAGTGACCGAGGACGGCAGCACGTGGCTCGCGCTCACCCGCGGCGCGCTCCCCGGCGCGGGGAGCTGGACGCACCAGTATGCCGAGCCTGGCAACACCACGTGCGGCGACGACCAGCTCGTGAAGTGCCCGCTCGGGGTCCTCTGGTTCGGCGATCCCGGGCCGGGCGACATGGTCGAGCGCCACCCGCGCGCCGCCGCGCCGCTCTCGGTCGGCGGGCGGTTCTTCGTGCAGGGCGTCAACGTGCTGATGGCCTACAACGCCTACAACGGCGTGAAGCTCTGGCGCCGCGAGATGCCGGGCGCGATGCGCCTGGGCGCCTCCCACGAGGCCAGCAACCTCGCCGCCGACGCCGACAGCCTGTTCGTCGCCGTGGGCGACCAGTGCCACCGCCTCGACGCGGCCACGGGCGAGACGAAGGCCACCTATGCCATCCCCCCCGCCAAGGACGCCAAGCCACGCCGCTGGGGCTACGTGGCGGTCGTGGGCGACACCCTCTACGGCAGCCGCGCGCTCACCAGCGGCACCGCCTGCGAGGCCCTCTTTGCCCTCGACCTCGCCAGCGGGAAGCTCCGCTGGCTCCACGAGGGCAAGAGCATCCCACACTCCTCCATCTCCATCGGCGACGGCCAGGTGATGTTCGTCGAGACCGCCGTGACCCCTGCGCAGCGCGACGAGGTGCTTCAGCGGCAGATCGCGGCCCTCCAGGCGCTCAAGGGCACCGACCGTGCGAAGGCCGAGCGCGAACTCAAGGCTGCCACCGTGCGCCTCGTGGTCGCCCTCGACGCCGCCACCGGCCAGCCCCGCTGGCAGAAGCCCATGGACCTCACGGGCTGCGGCAGCGGGCAGTACTGGTGCGCGATGGGCACCATGTACGCCAGGGGCCTGCTGGCCCTCTTCGGCGTCTACTCGGACGGCCACTACTGGAAGGAGTTCTTCGCCGGCCAGTTCGGCCAGCGCCGCGTGGTGGTGGTGGACGCGGCGAACGGCCGCGAGCTCTGGTCGAAGCAGATCGGCTACCGCGTGCGCCCGCTCATCATCGGCGACACGCTGCACGCGGAGCCGTGGGCTTTCGACCTGCGCACCGGCGCGCAGCGCATGCAGCCCAACCCGCTGACCGGCCAGGAGGAACCCTGGCAGTGGGCCCGGCCCGGCCACCATTGCGGCTGCCCGTCGGCCTCGCCCCACACGCTCTTCTTCCGCTCCTACTGCTTCGGCTACTACGACCTGGTGGGCGACCAGGGGACCCAGCACTTCGGCGGCCAGCGCCCCGGGTGTTGGATCAACCTCATCCCCGCCAACGGCCTGCTGGTGGCGCCCGAGGCCAGCTCAGGCTGCCAGTGCCCCTTCCCGACCATGTGCACGGTCGTATTCCAGCACCGCGACGAGAGCCGCGCCTGGGGCTACTACAGCGTCGCAGGGCCGCTCACGCCCGTGAAGTCGCTGGGCATCAACTTCGGGGCCGGCGGCGACCGCAAGGATGCCACGGGCACCCTCTGGCTCGGCTTCCCGAGGCCCAAGGGCTCGCTGGTGGCGCCCCTCGCCGCCTCGGTGTCGCTGCTGGCGGGCGGCGAGTACTTCGAGCGGGACCCCGCGCGTGTGGAGGTCGAGGGCACCGACAAGCCCTGGGTCTTCCGCGCCGGCGTGCTGGGGCCGCGGCAGGTCGTTCTGCCCCTCGTCGAGAAGGGCGATGGCGCCGCGCGCTACACGGTGCGGCTCGCCTTCGCCGAACTGGACGGCGCCAAGCCCGGCGCCCGCGTGTTCGACGTGAGAATCCAGGACAAGCCGGCGCTCCAGGCCTTCGACGTGGCGAAGGAGGCCGGCGGGAGCTCCAAGGCCCTGGTGAAGGAGTTCCCCGGCATCGAGATCGCCGACAAGCTGAAGATTGACTTCGCGCCCAAGGCCAAGAAGCCGACGAGGGATGAGCTGCCGATCCTCATGGGAATCGAGATCGTGCGCGAGGCCGTCCTCACCCTGGGCGTGACCGTGCCGTCCTTCGTCCTCAGCGACGCCGACACCGAGCGCGAGGGCGAGATGCGCCTGGCGAACCACCGGGACGCGGAATTCGCCGGCACGCTCCGTCTTGCGGCGCCCGACGGCTTCACGGTGACCCCCGCCGAGATGCCGGTGAAGCTGGCCGCGGGCACGACGGCGAAGCTGACCCTCAAGGCCGCCGTCGCCAGGGCCATGCCGCGGGGCAAGTACGCCATCGCCCTCACGCTCGTGCGGCCCGACGGCACGACCGAATGGGCCGGCCGCGCCGACATCGAGCACCTCGGCCCGCGCGCGCGGCTCGTGGTGCAGGCCGCCGAGGATGCCCACGTGACCAAGGGCTCCGCCACGGCCAACTTCGGCGCGGCCAAGGTGCTGCTCGTGGATGCCGGCGACACCGCGGCGGGCGACCACGACCACGCCATCGCCTACCTGAAGTTCCGCCTCCACATCCCCGGCAAGCCCGTCTCGGCCACGTTGCGCCTCTTCAACGCCGGCAACCCCACCGGCGCCTCGGGCAACGTGTGCTTCGTCACCGCGCCGTGGGACGAGAAGGCTGTTACCTACGACACCCGGCCCTCGCTCGGCAAGGTGGTGGCCAAGCTCGGCGCCGTGAATGAGGACCAGGTGGTCGAGGCGCCGCTCGCCCTCGACCTGGCCGGCCTGGCCGAGCTGAGCCTGGCGATCGACCCCGTGAGCCTCGATGGCGTAGACTACCTGAGCCGCGAGGCCGGCAAGGCGGCGGAGCTCGTGGTCGAATACGAAAAGAACCCAGAGGAGTTGTGATGCACGTCTGTAGCCCCACCGTCAGGCGCTCTCCGGTTCATAGTTCCGTCTTCAGGCGGTCTTCCCTCCTGCTGCTGCCTCTCGCGCTCGCCCTCCTCGCCCCGGCGTCGCCCGGCATCGCCGGCGAGGGGGACGACGCGAAGGCGCTGGCTGCGGAGATCCTCCAGTCGGCCGGCGTCGCGGGCGGCCTGTGCGTGCACCTCGGCTGCGGCGAGGGCGCCCTCACCGCCGAGATCGCCGCCACAGGGAAGTTCCTCGTCCACGCCATTGACCCCAACCCGAAGGCCGTGGCCGCGACGCAGCAGCGGCTGCGCGACCGGGGCCTCTACGGCATCGCATGGGCCGAGACGCGTCCGCTGAGCCCCCTGCCGTACGCCGAGAACCTGGTGAGCCTGATCGTGATGGACGCCATGCCCGAGGGGGAGGGCACGCCGCTCAAGGAGATTCTGCGCGTGCTGCGCCCGAACGGCATCGCCTATATCGGCCAGAGCGACCAGGCCGCCCGCCATGGCGTGCGCGTGCCGAAGGAGGCCTTTCGCCGGCTGCTCACGGCCTCGGGCCTCGAGGGCGTGGAGATCATCGAACGGCGCGGCCTCTGGGCGCGCCTCCCGAAGCCCTGGCCCGAGGAGATGGACGAGTGGCCCATGCCGCGCCACGGCCCCGACGGCAACGCCGCCTCGCGCGACGCGCTCGTGGGCCCGCCCCGCCGCATCCGCTGGGTCAACGGGCCCTGGCACGAGGCGAGCAACATGGTCACTGCCGGCGGCCGCCTCTACCACAGCGGCCTCATCGCGCGCGACGCCTTCAACGGCCTGCGCCTCTGGAGCCAGACGCTCACCCCCGGCCCCTTCCGCTTCGGCTACCCGGCGTCGGGGCCGGCCGGCAGCGTGCTGCCCGTCGTCGCCCACGACCGCCTCTTCGCCTTCACCGACAAGCGGGTCGTGGCCCTCGACCCCGCCACGGGCGCCCTGCTGCGCGAATACCCCGAGGCGGGCCACCCCGCCGAACTCGTCTACGACCGCGGCATGCTCTATGCCATGGGCAAGACCTTCGTCCGCGCCCTCGATGCCACCGACGGCAAGCTCCTCTGGGCCTTCGAGGGCAAGGAGCTGGACGGCCTGGTGACCGGCGACGGCGGGGTGTTCCTCTTCGCGGGCGACGCCAAGCAGGGCGAGAAGCGCGCCCTCGTGTGCCTCGACCGCCGCACCGGCCGCGAACGCTGGCGCCGGGACGACTACCCCTGGCTCGCGCGCGCTCGCCGCCTCTCGCACGGCAACGACGTGCTGGCCTGCGAGGTCTCCACCTTCAAGGACGACAAGCCCGGCAACGCCATCGAGGTGCTCTCGCCGCGCGACGGCTCGTTCCTCTGGGAGCGCGTGTACGAGCCGGGCATGACCCACTACACCCAGGCCCGCGCCATTCACACGGCGGGCCTCGTGTGGGTGCTGCTCGCGCGAAAGTGGGAGGGCCTCGACCCGAAGACCGGCGCGGTGGTGAAGTCCGCCGAGGGGGCGGGCGGCCACTGCTTCCCGCCCGTCGCCACCCCGCGGTTCCTCCTCTCCAGCGAGATGAGCTTCGCCGACATCGCCACGGGCAAGCTCGACTCGAACCGCATCACCAAGGGCAATTGCAGCCGCGAGGCGGGGTTCATGCCGGCCAACGGCCTCGTCTACGTGGGGCCCAAGCACTGCGCCTGCTGGCCCATGCTCCGCGGCTACAGCGCCCTCGCCCCCGCCGGCGGCCCCGCCGAGGACCTGGCCCACGACCCGGCGCCCCCGCTCCTCGAGCAGGGCGCTGCCTTCTCCGAAATCGGCCATCGGCCATCGGCAATGGGAAAGACAGACGAGTGGCCGTCGTACCGCGCCGACGCCTGGCGCAGCGCCAGCACCGCGAGCGTCGTGCCCACCGAACTCGATGTGCTCTGGACCGCGAAGCTCGGCGGCTGGCCCGAGGGGCCGCTGACCGAGGACTGGAAGTTCAACCTCCACTCGCGCGGCCCCGTCACGCCGCCGGTCATCGCGGGGGGCCTGGCCGTGGTGGCGCGGCCCGAGGCCCACCAGGTGGTCGCCTTCGACGCGCAGACGGGCGAGCGGCGGTGGGACTTCACGGCGAACGGCCGCGTGGACACGCCGCCCACGCTGCACGCGGGCCTGTGCCTCTTCGGCACGCGCAGCGGCTGGGTCTACTGCCTGCGGGCCGCCGACGGCAAGCTCGCCTGGCGCCTGCGCGCCGCGCCCCACGAGGAGCGCATCGTGGCCTTCGGCCAGCTCGAATCGCCCTGGCCCGTGCCCGGCAGCGTGCTCATCGTGAACGAGGTGGCCTACTTCGCCGCCGGCCGCCAGCCGCTGGCCGATGGGGGCGTGCGCCTGTTCGCCGTCGAGCCGGCCACGGGCAAGCTGCTGTGGGCCAAGCGCCTCCACTCCGTGCCCATGACCAGCTTCTACGGCGCCCTCGGGCTGGAGTTCGACCCCTTCGACCTCCTGGTCGCCGAGGCCCCCAAGCCCACCTCCACCGAGGCCGGCCTGCCGGCCAACGGCGCCGCCTTCGTCACCATGTCGCGCTGGCGCTTCGCGCCCGCGACGGGCGACATGACCGTCGTGCCCCGCAGCGGCTTCGCCTGCTATCGCAGCGACGCGGGCGGCGTGATGGCGCCTCGCGGCGTGTGGACCTATGGCCCGCGGATGAGCTACACCTGGACGCCCGACATCGTGCACACCGTGCCCCGCGGCCTCGTGGCCTTCCGCGCCAGCACGCTCGTGGGCGCGAGCGAGGACGGCCGCCAGCTCTTCCGCACCGACTTCGACCTCGCGGCCCTCGCCGAGTTCAACGACCTGTGGTACTCCCACGGCCAGCTCCCGCGCAAGAAGGAGGACAAGGGCGACCGCAACCGCAACGAGCGCCTCGCCCGCAAGGCGAAGTGGACCGCCGACCTCCAGCCTCCCGACCCCCAACCTCCCGCGGGTTCCAAACCCGCGGGAGGTTCGCCCGCGGGAGGGTCCCTCGGCCCGCCCATCGCCGGGCTGCTGCTCGCGGGCGACGCGGTGTTTGCCCTCGACCAGGCGGGGCGGCTCCGCGTCGTCGCCCTCGCCGACGGCAAGACCCTCGTCGAGCGCGCCCTGCCGGCTCCCGTGTGGGACGGCCTGGCCGCGGCCCACGGCAGGCTCTACCTCACGACCCAGAGCGGCGACCTGATGTGCCTGGGGAAGAGATAGCGTCTTGCGCGCGTGCCGGGGAGGATGATTGGATGAATGGATGGCTGGATGGGTGCCTGACAATCATCCATTCATCCACCTGTCCGATCATCCCCCGCTTCTCCACGGGAGGCACCGAGGAGATCACGTGCTCTCGATGACCACCGACTACGCGAACGTGAGCACCGGCTGCCCCGAGCCGTATCTGCGCCGCATCGCCGAGGCCGGCTTCGCCCACATCCACTGGTGCCACCACTGGAACACCGATTTCCTCTACGCCGCTTGCGAAGTCGAGCAGATCGGGCAGTGGCTGCGCGCCCTCGGCCTCGCGCTCACCGACCTCCATGCCTCGGCCGGCGTCGAGAAGGGCTGGGGCTCGGCCCGCGAGTACGAGCGCCTGGCCGGCATCGAGCTGGTCGCCAACCGCATCGCCATGGCTGCCCGCCTCGGCTCCGACGTCGTCATCCTCCATCTGCCCGCCGAGCCGGCCGAGCCCGAGCAACGCGAGCCCTTCTGGACGCGCCTGCGCCGCTCCCTCGATGCCCTGGAACCGATCGCACGCGAGCACGGCGTGCGCATCGCCCTCGAGAACATGGCGAAGGACAACTTCGACGCGCTCGAGCGCGTCTTCGCCCTCTACGGCCCCGACTTCGTGGGCCTCTGCTACGACAGCGGCCACGGCCACCTGGCCGGCAACGGCCTCGACCGCCTGGAGCATGTGCTCAGCCGCCTCCTCGCCGTCCACCTCCACGACAACGACGGCACGGGCGACCAGCACAGGATCGTCGGCGATGGCACCGTGGACTGGCCCCGCCTCGCCGCCCTCCTCGCCGCCTCGCCTTACCGCAAGCCCCTGAGTTTCGAGTCGAACCTGGGCAGTTACCCCAAAGGCGCCGACGAGAGGGAGCATCTGCGGCGCGCGTTCGAGGCCGGCTCGCGCCTGGCCCAAAGGGTCGTTGGGTGTGGGCCGGAATTGTAGGCAGGGTGATGGTCTCTGGAGCCTGAAGGGCTCGCATGGGATAGCCCAGGGCAACGCCCTGGGTTCAGCGGGATCCACGAGTCCAGCCCTGAAGGGGCGAGATAGAAGCTCTCGATTCCGCCCTGTCAGGGCTGCCGCGGGGCGGTCTTGTTCCCAGGGCGTTGCCCTGGGCTATCCCATTTCGCTCCTTCGGAGCTCTCGCAGCCACCCACAATTCCGGCCCGCACCCAGGGTCGTTGCCCCGCTTGCGCCTCAGCCGTGAGGCCGGTAAAATCGCCCACACGCTGTGACGCCCGCACACCCAAGGAGGAGACTGCCATGAGGTCACGGAGATTGCTCGCAGCCAACGCGCTTGCACTGCTCGTCGGGGCCACGGCCGGCGCGGCGGAGTTGAGACTGCTGTTGCCCCTGGCCCGCACGGCCTACCAGACGAACGAGACGATCAGCCTGGCCGTCGTGCGCTCCTCGGCCGAACCCCTCGCCGCGGGCAACCTGGTGCTGAACGTCACCAGCACCAACGGCTCGAAGCTGAGCTTCACCTTCGCCGTTCCCGCCGTGCCGGTCGCGGGCAAGGACGCCCGCGCCACCGAGCACCTGCACCTCAACGCCTGGCTCCTGCGCCCCGGCAGCTACGTGGCCGAGGCCGCGTGCGACGGGGCGACGGCCTCGGCGGCCTTCGACCTCTTCCGCCACGTGCGCAAGAGCGACTTCCGCCTGGTCAACTGGGGCCGCGCCAAGGGCGCCCAGGGCCTCGTCGAAGGCGAGGACAGCCTCGGCTTCAACCTCATCTACGGCCACTACACGGGCAACGACGACGGCACTTACATCCGCGCGGGCGTGGACTTCATGCCCTGCTGCGTGATGAGCGGCGGCCACCAGATGGACCTGCGGATGGAGTGCGACTGGAGCGACCCCTACGTGGCCCGCGGCGGCACCGCGCGCGTCGTGCACCGCGCCCTCCAGACCCGCACCCAGCCCAACGTGCCCGGCATCCACTTCTACGACGAGCCCGGCCTCACGTGGACGAAGGACCCCGTGACCGGCCAGGGCACGCCCCACGGCGTGCCCGCCCAGGTGCGGGCCTACCAGAGCGCCTTCGCGCGCGAATGGCTCAGCCACCACAAGCTCGACCCCAACAACCCCGACCACGTGCGCCAGTGGAAGCAGTGGGCCTACTGGAAGCTGGGCTTCATGGACGCCGCGTGGAAGGAGGCCGCCTTCGGCGTCAGCTACGTCGAGCCCAGCTACCTCTCGGTGACGCAAAGCCAGTACGGCTGGTCCGCCTACACCGACGGCTACTACTTCAACGTGGTGCGCAGCCTGCCCATCGTCAGCGGCCACGGCGGCTACCACGACTACGGCCCGGGCTACTTCAACCCGTCCTACTTCCTCGAGATGGCCCGGGCGCGCGATCTCGCCAAGCCCTGCTGGTATCTGCCCACGTGGTACGGCAACACCACGAGCGACGAGTTCCGCCTCGAGCAGTACCTCTCGTTCCAGACCAACATCCAAGGGATGATTTCGCCGCCCGACATTGACCCCTTCGAGCCGGCCACGAGGCCGGCGGCCCAGGGCGTCGTCGAGTCCAATCAGCTCATGGCCCGCCTCGGCACCATCTTCACCACGATGCCCGTCACCCGCCCCCCCGTGGCCATGCTCTACAGCCTCTCGCACCTCATCAACGAGCAGGTGAAGGACCGCTCGGTGAACTACGCCCACGGCGAGACGCATGGCGAGAAGCTGCCGCTCACCTACCTCGCGGGCAAGCTCATCCAGCAGCACCTGATGGCGGTCGTGGACGAGGATGTCGCCGACGGCACGCTCGCGGCGAACCACAAGGCCGTGATCCTCACCGCCATCAAGTTCCTCGACCCGCCCGTCATCGCGGCGCTCGAAGATTTCGCGGCCAAGGGCGGCCTCGTGCTCACCACCAGCGACTGCACGGTGGCAATCAAGGGGGCGACGGCTCTGGGCGTCACGCCCGCCATGCCCGACGCCGAGATCATCAAGAAGCTGGCCAAGGAGCAGAAGTACAAGGAGATGGCGCCCTACACCACCGTGGGCAAGTGGTTCCAGGGCGCTCAGCCCCTCGCCCAGGCCCTCAAGGCCCAGCTCGACAAGGCCGGCATCAAGCCCGCCCTCGAGTGCGACAACCCCTACATCGTCGCCACCCGCCAGGCCGCGGGCGACATCGAGTACCTCTTCGCCGTCAACGCCGAATACGACTACAAGGCTGGCCAGTACCTTTCGATGAAGCCGGCGGTTGCCACCATCGGCCTGCCCGACGACGGCCGCACAGTGTACGATGCGGTGCGCGGCGGCGCCTTCGCCGAGTTGAAGGGCGGCGCCAAAGGCGCCTTGCGCTTCGGCCCGGGCCAGATGCACGTCTTTGCGCGCACGGCCCGGCCCATCGGCACGGTGAAGGCCCTCGCGCCCGTGCTCACGCGCGACCTCACGCTCGCCCAGGCGCCCATTCGCGTGGAGGTGGGCGCCGCATTGCTCGACGCCAAGGGCGGCGTGCTCAGCGGCTCGGCGCCGCTGCACATCCAGGTGGTCGATCCCCTCGGCTCGATCCGCTACGAGCGCTTCGTCGCCACGCGCCTCGGCACAGCCACCGTTTCCTTGCCCCTCGCCGCCAACGACCCCGCCGGGCAGTGGAAGGCGGTCGTCCGCGAGCTTCTCAGCGGCACCGAGGACACGGCCACGTTCGCCTACCAGCCGCTCGAGAAGTGCGGGATGCTCGCGGGCGCGACCCATCGCGCCGTCTTCTTCGCCCCCGACTTCGACCGCGTGCACCGCTTCGCCCGCATCGCCCGCGAGGCGACGATTGTGACCGGCTCAGGCGACTACGCGGCCGCGGCCAAGCGCCTCGCTGACATCGTCGAACCCTGGGGCCTGCGCTGCAAAGTGGTCGCTGCCGCGGACGTGGCCAAGCCCCGCGAGCTCAGGCCCGAGGAGGCCGAAACCTGGGTGGGCATCGAGTTCGGCCGCGCCAAGCCCGGCCGCGAGAACTCCGTCGCCAAGGCCGGCTTCGACCTCGTCGGCCACGCCATTCTGCTCGGCACCCCGCAGGACAACCCCCTCATCGCGCACGTCGAGAAGATGAAGGTGCTGCCGTACGCGCCGAAGGCCGACGAGATGCCTGGCCGCGGCCGTGGGTATATCGCCTGGCAGCGCGACATCATCGGCATCGGCCAGGAGAGCATCACCCTCATCGCCTACGACGCCGAGGGCATGGCCGAGGCGGTCGGCACCCTGTACGAGATGGTCGCGGGCATCCAGCCCCTCACGCCGTGGCGAATGCCCGCCGCACACTCCGTCGCCGCGGCGACCGCTGCGCCCGGCCTCCTGCCCGAACTCAAGACCGCCTGGGTCGCCGTCCTGCCCGACCGCGTAGTCGCCATGAAGGCCCTCACGAACGGCCTCCGCGTGCTCACCCACGACGACTCGCTGAGCAACCTGAGCGCCGGCGGCAAACTGGCGAGCCAGACGCCCGTCGCGCCCGAAGACCGCGAGAAGGCGGCAGCCGACCTGCGGCCCGACCCGCAGAACGCCTCGCGCGACCTGCCCAAGGAGAACCTGCCGCAGGACCGCATCGTGAAGCTCAT
Source organism: Planctomycetota bacterium (assembly GCA_035384565.1). Classification (NCBI taxonomy): domain Bacteria; kingdom Pseudomonadati; phylum Planctomycetota; species Planctomycetota bacterium. Next base: position 21,338 of record DAOOIT010000001.1, read on the forward strand.
GGCCACGAGGCCGCCCGTCACCGCCGTGGCCTTCTGGGGCGGCACGCTCATCACGTACGATGCCGCGGGCGCGCCCAAGAGCCGCCAGCAGATGCCCCAGGACATCACGGCCCTGGCCTGGCTCGGCGACACCCTGGCCGTCGGCCTCGCCGATGGCCGCGTGGTGGGTCTGGCCACCAGGTGAGGCCGAGGCCCCCGCAACGGCTCGAACAGTGCGCCAGGGGGGCAGGGGGCTGTGGGCGGGGCGTCTCAGCCCCGCGGGGAATGGGGACGCGGGACAGGGACGTCCCGCCCACAGCCGACGGATCGAGCGTTGTGCGCGAGGCAGGGGGGTGGGCATTCCCGCTCGTTGCGGGCCTGGCGGTTCCTCGGGAGGGCGCAGCAGAGCGTCTGGTGGGCGCAGCCTGCCCATGCTGTATCAACCCTGAGAGGTGGGAAGTGATACAGCATGGGTAGAATGGCGAGGATTGGCGATTCTCGCGGCTCCGGCCATACTCGTTCATCTGTACGATGAGCAAGCATGTGAGCGGGAATGGCCGGAGAGCGTAAAGCATTGCGGCATAGAGGGTTATGGGGTGGCCCTCGCTGGCGCCGCACCACCGGGACTTCTGTGGCCGCCGGCCCGCCGGCAAGGGCCGCGACGCGGGCGCCCTTGAACTCATTCCGTAGCCAGTGAGGCACCACATGAAGACGAACCACCGGAGAGACACGGCGATCCTGCGGAGGCTGGTCAGGCAGTACGTCGAGCTGACCCAGAAGCGAGTTCAGGCCGAGCGGCGCGAGCTCTGGAGCGACCTCCTGAGCCTCAGGAAGACCCGCCCCCTGGTTCTCGCAAGCTATGGGATGTGGAACGTCTGGTGTCGCGAGGTCTTCGGGGACCACGCCCTCGAGTGCGAAGACCCCCTGTTCCGCGCCCACGAACGGAATCTGCGGATGGCGATCTTCCACGACACCATCGGCGACGACTTCATCCTCGAGCCCTGGATCGGCGAGGAGGCGGTCAAGGAGGGCGGCTGGGGGCGCCTCTTCGGCGTGGAGCAAGGGCTGACGGCCAAGCCGCAAGAGGGCGGAGCCGGCGCCTACAGGCCCGTCATTCGGAACTGGGCGGACGTGGCGAGCCTGACGCCGGTGCGGCATCGGATTGATGAGCAGGCGACCGAGGCCAAGATCGCCCGGCTGCGAGACGCCATCGGCGATCTCATCGAGATTGACGTCAACCGCGGCCCCGTCTACTCCGGCTTCCTGGCCGACATTTCGTGGAACATGACGATGCTCCGGGGCCTCGAGCAAATGATGCTGGACATGTACGAATCGCCGCGGGAACTGCACGCGCTGGCCGCATTCATCCGCGACGCCACCCTGGCGGCCCAGGACGCCGCCGAGGCCGCGGGCGACTATGGGCTGACCAGCCACGGCATCCAGGAGATGCCCTATTCGAGGGAGTTGGAGTGGCCCCGGCCCAACGCACGCGGCCGGAAGCGCAGGGACCTCTGGTGCTTCGCCGCCGCCCAGGAGTTCGCCCTCGTCTCGCCGAGGCAGCACGACGAGTTCCTGCTCCAGTACCAGTTGCCTTGCCTCCGCCCGTTCGGCCTCGTCGCTTACGGCTGCTGCGAGGACTTGACGCACAAGATCGACATGCTGCGGCAGATTCCGAACCTCCGGCTGATCGCCGTGACCCCGAGGGCCGATGTCCGACGGTGCGCCGAACAGATTGGCACCGACTACGTCATCTCCTGGCGGCCCAATCCCACCGACATGGTGTGCTGCGGCTTCGACGAGGCCAAGATTCGCAGAATCATCCGCCACGGGATGGAGGCGTGCAGAGGCCTGCACGTCTGCATCCACCTGAAGGATATCGAGACCGTGGAGGGCGACACCTCGCGCCTCGCCCGTTGGGTGGAAACCGTCCGCAGCATCTCCGACGATTATGCGTGATACGGGCAGAGCCCACGGAGGCCGCTGGAGGGCCGCTACTCGTCGTCCCTCGGCCGGTCCAGCGTGGTGCCCTGGTGAAGCGCGTCCTGGCCGAAGCGGGTCTTGATGCGGTCAATGGCATCGGCAAGCAGCCGCTGCTTCTCCCTGCCCCCGGCGTCGCTTGGCTGCTCACCGAACAGTGCAAGCTGCCGCGGCCGAGCCTCGAAGCCAGAGACGCTGACGCCGATGAGGCGAATCCTGTGACCCTTCATCGCCACGCGGCCGAGGTTGGCCGAGGCGATCTGGTAGATGGCCGCGGCGGCATCCACGGGAGTCTCCACCGTCGTCGCTCGAGTGAGCGTCGTGAAGTCTTCGAACCGTAGCTTGGTCGTGATGGTGCGTCCCCGGAGGCCGGCCCTCCGGAGGCGGAAGGCCACGCCCTCGCACAGCTCCATGAGGGTGGAGGCGAGCAGGCGGGGGTCGCGGGTGTCGTGCTCGAAGGTGTTCTCGTGGCCGATGGACTTGGCTTCGCCTGCGGCCTCGACGGGCCGGTCGTCGCGGCCGTGGGCGAGGTCCCACAGGTCTTCGCCCTGCTTGCCGAAGCGGCGGACGAGTTCCTCCCGCGGGCGGGCCGCGAGGTCGCCGATGGTCCGGATGCCGAGGCGGTCGAGGGCCTCCTGGGTGCGCCTGCCGACGCCCCAGAGCTTGCCGACGGGCAGCGGGCGGAGGAAGGCTTGGGCCTCGCCCGGCTCGACGATGACGAGGCCGCGGGGCTTCTGGAGGTCGGAGGCGATCTTGGCGACCATCTTGCACGGGGCGATGCCGATGGAGGCGGTGAGACGTGTCTCGGCCTCGATCCGCAGGCGGAGCCGTTCGCCTAGCGCCCGCTTCGTGCCGAAGAGGTGGAGCGACCGGGTGACGTCGAGGAACGCTTCGTCAATGCTCACCGGCTCGATGTCAGGGGTGAACTCCTCCAGGACGCGGAAGACCGCCTCGGATGCCTGTTCGTAGGCGTCCATCCGGACCGGGAGGTAGACGGCCTTGGGGCAACGACGCCAGGCTTCGCTGATGGGCATGGCGCTGCGGATGCCGAAGCAGCGGGCCTCGTAGGAGCAGGTGGAGACCACGCCGCGGCCCCGCCCGCCCTTGGGGTCGGCGCCGACCACGACGGGCTGCCCGCGCAGCTCGGGGCGGTCGCGCTGCTCGACGGCGGCGAAGAAGGCGTCCATATCGAGGTGGACGATGACGCGCTCGGCCATGCATGGCCCCACACGGGTGACGAACGTCGCGTTGAGGCCCGTCGCCTTGAGCTGGTCGAGGGTCGCGGCGATCGCCGTCCGCCTCGGCTCAGGCTGCTGGGCCTTGGGCAGGTCGCATCCTGCTGCACGGCCCCACCCGCTACAGTGCCGTGGACCCGCCGGCTTGGGCCCGAGCCCGCCGACGGCCGCCCCGTGACCCTGACTTTGGCCAGACGCACAAGGCATGTCGCCATTCGAGGAGAGAGCTACATTCGCCACGGCTGGCGCATGGCGCGGGAGCGCAGGCGATTCGCCTCCTCGTCGGCGGCGAACTCCTCGGTCGTCGGGTTCCACTTCAACGAGCGTCCCAGCCGGAACGCGATGATCGCCAGATGCCCGAGGGAAGCCGACCGGTGGCCGATCTCCTCGGAGGAACTGGGCTTGCGCCGCGTGCGGATGCACTCGAACCAGTTCGCATGGTGGTCGTTGGCGCCGGTCACCTCGCGGGTCGCCAGCTCCGCCTCCGCAAGGAGGCTCTCCGGGCCTGCCTCGATCGGCCCGCCGCCGTACATCGAGGTGATCCAGCCACGCTCGCCGACGAACAGGCCCCCGAAGTTCCCTGCCAGCCGGGCCGCCTTGGGCACCGCCTTGTAGACATCCGCGACCATGCCCCAGTGGTCCACGAGGTGGAGCAGCGTCCCATTGGCATACCGGAACGTGAGTGTGGGGAACTGCCCGTCGCTGGGATGGCAGACCTCAACCGGCCCGCTGGTCTCCATGCCCAGGGCATACTGCACCACATCGGCGCTGTGCGAGTGGTGCCAGGTGACCGAGGCGACGCCGTAGCCGTCGCAGAACGCCCACGGCACCACGCCGGGCCGAGGGTTGCGGTGATACTCGTGGTTGTAGGGCCGCCAGGGGCCTGGCCCGACCCACAGGTCCCAGTCGAGGCCCTGCGGCACGGGCTCGCCGGGCAGCCCTGCATCAACCGGCACGTACGCGCTGCCGAACATCGGGTGCAGCCGGCTCCAGAGCGTGAAGGCCGCGCGGACGCGGCCCAGCCCGCCCGCTCGGACAAACCCGCACACCGCGCGGATGGTCGGCATCGAGCGATACTGCGTCCCCGTCTGGAACACGCGGGCGAGCCGCCGCACCGTATCCGCCAGCTCGCGGCCCTCCTGGATCGTGATCGAGACGGGCTTCTCGCAGTAGACGTCCTTGCCCGCCTTGGCCGCGTCTACCGCCTGGAGCGCGTGCCAGTGATCGGGGGTGGCGATCACCACGGCGTCAATATCCGGCCGGTCGAGGACCTCGCGGTAGTCGTTGCAGGCCGCGCAGCCGCGGTGCGAGCCGCCCGCGTACCGGGCGGCGTAGGTCTCGTCCACGCGCTGCCTGCCCTCTTCGCGCCGCAGCCGATCCACGTCGCAGACGGCGCGGACGTGGAGGGCAGGGTTCCCGATTGCCCCGGCCAGGTGGCCCTGGCCCATCATCCCGTTGCCGATCAGCGCCAGGGTGAGCCGGTCGCTGGGCGCCACGGCGCCCTCCGCGCCCCGGGCCGAGGCGGGGATCAACGTCGGCGCGGCAGCCGCCGCCGAGAGCAAGGCGGTCCTGTGCAGGAACCTGCGGCGGGTCACGCAGCGATACCCTCTTGGCTTTTCGGGAGCCGCTTGCCCAACGCGACCCACGTCCACGCCATTTCGACCGACCGTTCCCACATCGGCCGACTGGCGTCCCATGGGCGTTCGCCCTCGAACAGCGAGCGGCTCAGCCTTGGCCTGGACTCCAATGATGTCGGGTCCGTCAGGATTCGTAACGTAGCTGGGATACATCATAGAGCGCAGCCTCTCTCCGCGCAACCCCGGAGGCTCCGACGTCGCCCGACAGCACGGGCACGGCCGCGGCGGCCCGCCGTTCCCGCCCGGGCCGCGTCCCGATTTTCTTGACAACGCCTCGCGCTCTGTGGTAGAAGGGTAGGGACGGGCTAGGGCCGGAGTGGCGAGGGCGACCTATGATCGGCCGACTCCTGAACCGGTGGAGAGAGGGCAAGGCGGCACAAACGATCGAGGGCGCGCTCCGCGGCGCGAAGCCGCCGGCAGAGGCCATCGCCGCTATCCGCGAACTGGGGGAGTGCGGCTCGCGCGCCTCGGTGCAAGTGCTGTGCCTGGCGTTCACCCATGGTCCGGAGGCTCTGCGTGCCGAGGCGCCCGCGGCTCTGGCCGCGGTGCACCAGCGCGAGCCCGACGAGCGCATCCTCAAGGCCCTCAACGAGGCCGTCCTCTCGGAGCAGCAGTCCCCGGCGGTACGCCAGGCGGCGATTGCGGCCCTCGCCCAGGTGGTGGATGCGCGCCGCGCCGGCGGCCTCGTGGAGCTGCTCAAGAGCGGGCGCACACCGTTGCCCGTGCGCACCGCGGCCGTGCAGGCCCTCAAACAGCTCCACTACGCCGAACTCGTCGAGCGCCTGGTCGAGAACTTCCTGCGCAGCCGCCAGGTGGACCCTCGGGGGGTGATGCACCAGTGGGTGGTCGAACAGCTCAAGGCCCTCGACGATCGCGAGAAGCTCACGAAGCTGAACGAGATCGCGCACGTGCGCCGCAAGCTGCGCTACTATGCCGTGAACCTCGACACCACCGACCCGGCGGCCATCGTGCACCTGATGGCCGAGGTGGACCCCGGCGAGGCCAAGCGGTTCCTCAGCCAGATGGCCGACGAGTCCACGCGGGTCATCTCCGCCGCCGCCATCGAGGCCCTTCAGGACATCCGCAAGCGGCAGCAGGAGGCCGACACCCAGGCGGCCAGCCAGGAGCATCGCACCCCGCCGCGCGGCCAGCGCCCGCCTCCCGCCCTGCCGGCACAGCCAAGCCGCACCTGACCTCGCCGCCTCCTCCCCGCGCGCGCCGCGGGCCGGCGGCACTCTCTGCCCACGCAAAGGAGTCCCCATGACGCGCCCCGTCCAGATCGGCATCGAGGAGTACCGCGACAAGGTCTTCGCCTGCTGGCTCGGCAAGAACATCGGCGGCACCCTCGGCGCGCCCTACGAGTGCAAGAAGGACGTCACACACCTGACGTTCTACGACCCCCTGCCCAGCAAGAGCGCGCCCAACGACGACCTCGACCTCCAGCTCGCCTGGCTCAAGTGCCTCGAGGACCGCGGCGTGCACATCACCTGCGGCGACCTGGCCGACTACTGGGTCGAGTTCCTCTCGGCCTACCCGTGGAACGAGTACGGCTTCTGCCGCCGCAACCTGGGCCGCGGCCTGCGGCCCCCCATCAGCGGCTGCTTCGAAAACTATTACATTGACGAAATGGGCTCGCCCATCCGCAGCGAAATCTGGGCCTGCATCGCCCCGGGCGATCCCCAGCTCGCCGCCGCCCTGGCCTGGCACGACGCCGTGCTCGACCACGCCGGCGGCGAAGGCGTCTACGGCGAAATGTTCTGGGCCGCCCTCGAGGCCGCCGCCTTCGTCGTCAGCGATCCGAAGACGCTTATCGCCATCGGCCTCAACATGATCCCCATCTGGAGCCGCATCTCGCGCGTCGTCCGCGACGCCGTGTGGTGCCACGACAACGCCGTGCCCTGGGCCGAGGCCCGCGAGCGCGTCCTCCGCTCGTTCGGCCACCACAACCCCTGCCACGCCCCGCAGAACCACGGCTTCACCGTCCTCGGCTGGCTCTACGGCGCCGACTTCGGCGACAAGCTGTGCAAGGCCGTCAACTGCGGCTACGACACCGACTGCACGGGCGCCACCCTCGGCTCGGTGCTCGGCATCCTGGGCGGCACGGCCGGCATCCCGAAGAAGTGGCGCGACCCCATCGGCGAGCAAATCGTGCTCCACAAGTTCACCGGCAACTGCGGCGCCCCGAAGGATATCGCCGAACTGACCCGCCGCACCGAGGCCGTGGCCAAGGCCATGCTGCCCGCCCGCTCCGATGCCGCCGAGTTCACCCGCACGACCCAGGCGCCCGCCGACGCCTCGGTGCTCTTCCGCAACGAGCAGGCCCTCAACGCCCTCGCCCGCGACCCCATGAGCGCCATCGAGCGGGTCGAGGGCTTCGACATCGCGCTGCACTACAACGGCGAGCCCGTGCTCCGCCCCGGCATTGCCAAGCGCATCTCGGTCGCAGTCACCCAGCCTTTGCCCGGGGAGGACGTCCCAATCGAGCTGGAGTCCGTCGGCCTGGAACTGCCGCAGGGTTGGACGATGGAGATCCCGAGCCCGCTGTCCCACGGCAATGATTTCATGCTTCGCGCCGATGAGCCGGCCGACCGCAACATCCTGCGCGTCACCGCCCGATGGGGCGGCAGGGAGGTGAGCGCCGACTTCACGATCCTCGGCCCGGGCGAGGCTCAGGGCTACCCGTGCAACGTCAACGTGCCGCGGTGCGAGAAGTGCGGCGCGCGCAAGGAAGCCTGCGTCTGCAAGGCGTGAAACGCTCTCCTCTCATTGACTTCCGACGGAGAACGGTGTTACATGAAGAGGCGGTGCGGTTTCCTTGGCGGGGCCCTCTGCTGCAAGGACATCCGGAGATGCACTCCTTAAGCCTCTCGCGGAGAGGTGCGTGGGCAATGGCCGCGGCGCTGGCTCTGGCCGCGCTGGCGGCCGAGGGCGCCGAGACGTGCCGCCTGGCCGGGCGCGTGGCCACAGCCGCGGGCGAGCCGCTGGGCGGCGTGACCGTGCGCTTCTCGAACGGCCTGCCCGCGCAGACGACCGACTCGTCGGGCGCCTTCGAGACCGTGGCCCCCGCCGACGGAACGCGCTGCACGGTGACCCCCAGCAAGCGCGGCTGGGAGTTCACCCCTGCCGAACGCAGCGTGTGGCTCTCGGGCGACGAGGCGGAAGCGAGTTTCCGCGCCGCACCCGCCGGCCGCGAGAAGACCAAGTCCAAGGACGGCGACTCGTGGACGAACGCGGTCGAGCTGGTGATGGACGGCCCGACCAAGACCGGCGACATCTGGTACGGCAGCGCCCAGAACTGGTTCTACTTCAAGGTCGTCACCGCCGGCACCTACATCGTCGAGTCGTGGCCGGGCACCCTCACCGACAACTACATCTGGCTCTACAACAGCAGCCTGAAGGTCATCGCGGCCGACGACGACAGCGGGGAGGGCCTCATGGCCAAGATCACCCGCACCCTCAGCGCCGGCACCTACTACGTCCTCGTCCAAGGCTACTCGTGGTCCCTCTCGGGCACCTACACCATCGGGGTCCGCACCCCCGGCCCCACGCTGTCGAACTTCGCCATCAACGGCGGCGCCCTGGCCACGCTGACCCCACAGGTGACGCTGAACCACGTGGCGCAGGGCACGCCCGCCCAGTTCATGGCCAGCGAGTCCCCCACCTTCGCCGGCGCGGCCTGGACCCCCTACGTCGCGAACCCGCCCTTCACCCTGTCGGCCGGCAACGAGACGAAGACAGTGTACCTGAAGGTGCGCGATGCCAACAACCGCGAGTCGAACGTGCTATCGGACTCCATCCTGCTCAACGAGCCCATCCCCGTGGAACTGACGGTGAACGCGCCGCCCACCCTGGGCAACCTGTGGCCGGCCGGGGACCTGGACTGGTTCTACTTCACGGCCGCGGCGCCGGGCATGTACACGATCGAGACCTGGGCGGGCTCGCTCACCGACAACGTCATGGGCCTCTACCAGGGCGATCAGGCGACCCTGATCGCCACCGACGACAACAGCGGCGAGGGCGGGCGCATGGCCCGCATCGTCCGCATCCTCGCGCCCGGCACCTACTTCATCCGCGTCGTGCCCCTCAAAGCGAAGAAGACCGGCACCTATCTGATCCGCGTGATGACGGGCGAGCCGCAGCTCACGGTCCTCAACCCGTACGGCGATCCGACGGCGAACACCGCCGCCGCCGTGGGCAACTCGGAGGTCGTCTTCTCGGCCAGGATTCCCGCCACGCTGGAGGTCGCCTGCTCGTTCGCCGTCAACGCGCCCGCGGTGCCCGACCTCGCCAACAAGGTGCGCGTCTGCATCAGCCCCGTCGGAGGCTCCGCCCTCCAGTGGATGGCCGGGAAGAAGACGCCCTCGCCCTGGACCGGCTCGGCCGCCGGCCAGCCTGCCGGCGCCCACGCCGCCATGGGCAAAGCCCTCTTCAACCCGAAGACGGGCCGCTACGAGGCCAAAGCCGTCTTCACCGGCCTGCCCGCGAACAACGCGGACTTCGGGCCGAAGACGATCTGGGTGCAGATCGTGGACGGCGCGAACGTGATCGGCACCGCGCAGCAGCCCATCGAGGTCTTCTATCCCAGGCTTGTCACCAACAACGCGGGCGCGGGGCCGGACCGAGGCCCCAACTGGTTCTACTTCTGGAAAACCGGCAACGTGTGCGGCGCCACCACCGGCTGGCAGTACCTGCGGGGCCGCAGCTACGGCGTCTACTACCCGGGCGAAGACCACGTGAACGTCCGCGACGCCGCGCCCACGCGGAACTCCGGGCCGGAAACCTATCGCAACGACTTCGGCTCCAGCGTCACCGTGACGGGCCAGGGCGTCGGCCCGCAGTGCTGCACCGAAGTGATCGCCCACGAGTTCCAGCACAAGTGGTTCTACGACAACTGGGACGCGCTGATCGCCGCGGCCGAGGCCGACGGCGAGAACAACGGCGACGACTACGACGACCCCGACGACGACGGCATCCCCAACCTCTTCGAGCCCGGCTTCCTCGGCATCGCCACCGACCCCAACGACCCGGACACGTTCAACATGGGCGGAAGCTACAGCTCCTACGGCGACGAGGAGCTCCGCTGCCGCAAGGTCGAGCTGGCCCCCGGCCTCACCGCCGACCCCGCCGCCGACTGGGCCTTCCCCGGCAGCAACTCGTACCCGCGATACGGGGGAAACTGACCCTGAGCCGCTCACGGACCCGCTTCTGCGCCGCACTGGCCGCGGCGTGTGCGGCCGCCTGCGCGGGCGCCTTCGCCCAGAACGCCGCCGACCCGCGCCGCCTCTACGACGCCTTCGAGGCCCTCAACACGCCCGAGAACCTCGAGCGCCGCTTCGTGGGCGGCCAGCCGCCCGAGTTCATCATCCAGCAGACGGCGCTGCTCCAGACCCTTGCCGCGCTGCCGCCCGCCGACGCCGTGCCCGCGCTGCTTCGCATCGCCGCCGAGCACCTGCGGCGTCTCGAGGCCCTGGGCGAGGTGCGGCTGCGCCAGTCGCCCCTCCAGGCCCTTCAAGTGCCGCTCGTGGATGCCCTGAGCCGCCACCTGGCGAACCGGGACGCGCGCGCCGCCCTCGACGGCCTCGCGGCCTCGCCGTTCCTCAAGGAGTATGCCCGCGGCCGCGCGCTCGACGCCCTGGCCGCGCAGCGGCTCGCCGAGATCGCCGAGGCCGACGACCCGCGCGGCGAGCAGCGCGCCCGGGCGCTGCTCGACACGCTGGCCGGCAAGCTCACCCTCGCCGAACTCCTCCACGCGCCCGCGCGGGTGCGGTCGCTGGCCCGGCGGGCGCCCGCCCTCGGCGGCGAATGCTGGGCCGCCCTGGCGGCCGCGGCCGACACGCCGGCCAGGCGCTACGCCGCCGATGCCGCCCTCGCGCTCGCCTGCGCGCAGGGCGAGGGCGCCGGCAAGCCCGTCCCGGCCGCCGACCGCGACCTGCTCGTCGCGGCCGCCGGGCGCTGGCTCCAGGAGTACCGGCCCGTCGTGGCCAGGGAGAAATACCCGAGCGACCTGCTGGGCCAGGCTCTCACGCTCCTCGGCGCCCGCCCCGGCTATGAGGCCCTCGCCAAGGCCCTGCGCGACGCCGGCCTGCCGCCCGCGCCGTGACCGCCGAGCCCTCTCGGGCAGGAGGCCGCCATGTCCAAAGTCAGCGTCATCGGGGTCGGCGACGTCGGCGCCACCGTGGCCTACACGCTCCAGATGTCGGGCCTCGCCACCGAGATCGTGCTCTCGGACGTGGACCAGGCGCGGGCCCGTGGCCACGCGATGGACATGAGCCACGGGCTCTTCTTCGTGCCGCCCGTGGCGATCCGCGCCGGGGGCTACGCCGAGTGCGCCGGCTCGCAGGCCATCGTCCTCACTGCCGGCGCGCGCCAGAAGCCGGGCGAGACCCGGCTGGAGCTGACCCGGCGCAACGCCGCCATCTGCCGCTCGATCGTGGACGGCTTGAAGCCCCACCTCGGCGAGGCCGTGCTGCTGGTCGTGTCGAATCCCGTGGACGTGATGACTCACGTAGCGCTGGAGCGCTCGGGCCTGGCGCCCGGCCGCGTGTTCGGCTCGGGCACGGTGCTCGACTCGGCCCGCTTCCGCTACGAGCTGAGCCGCACCTGCCGCGTGGACGCGCGCAACGTGCACGCCTACGTGGTGGGCGAGCACGGCGACAGCGAGGTGTTCCTCTGGAGCCAGGTGCACATTGCCGGCACGCCGCTCGAGGCGTTCTGCGAAGGCTGCGGCCACGCCTGCGTGCCGGGCGATCCCACGGCGTCGCTGGCCGCCGCCAGGGCCGCCATCGAGCGGAGCGTGCGCGAGTCCGCCTATCACATCATCGAGAGCAAGGGCTTCACCAACTATGCCGTCAGCCTCGCCATCCTGCGCATCCTGGGCGCGCTGCTGCGCGACGAGAGCAGCGTGCTCACCGTCTCCACGCGTGTCGAGGGCGAGTACGGCCTGCGCGGCGTATGCCTGAGCGTGCCGTGCGTGGTGGGGCGGGGGGGCGTCCGGCGCATCGTCGAGAGCCGCCTCGCCGACGGCGAGCAGGCGGCCCTGGCCCGTTCGGCCGGCGTCATCCGCGAGGCGATGGAAGGGATCGCGGCGGGCCGCTGAGGGTGTCTTGCGGCCGGCCGCGGTTGTGGTATAATCCCTGTGTCAGGGAGAGGACGGCTGGGACCAACCTGTTGGGAGCGCGGGCGATGCAACGAGAGTTCAGCGTGATCATCGAGCGCGACGAGGATGGATATTACGTAGCCAGCGTGCCAGAGCTGCGGGGATGCCACACCCAGGCGAGGTCGCTGGACGCGCTCATGAAACGGACGCGAGAGGCGATCGAGCTGTGTCTGGAGGTCGAGGGGGAGGCGGAGGCGCTCCCGCAGTTCGTGGGCGTACAGCGCATCACGGTGGGGTCATGAGCAAGCTCCCACGCCTCCGCGGCCGGCAGGTGATCGCCGCGCTGCGCCGGGCAGGCTTCGAGGTGATTCGGACCCGTGGGAGCCACCATTTTCTTCGGCATCCCGACGGCCGGGGCACTGTGGTGCCCGTTCATGCAGGCGAGGACATTGGCCGGGGCATGCTTCGGAAGATTCTGGCCGACACCGAATTGACCGCGGACGAGTTTGCTGCCCTTCTATAGCTCCGCCCCGCTCGCCACCTCATTTGACTCGCCTTCATGCCGCGGTACAATGGCGGCACAGGGTTGTGCTGCATCGTGTTCACACCTCAGGAGGCCCCGCCATCGCCCGCTTCACGATCATCGGCGAACGCATCAACATGACCCGCAAGAGCATCCGCGAACGGGTGTTCGCCCGCGACGCCGCCTTCATCGCGGCCCAGGCGAAGAAGCAACAGGCCGCCGGCGCCACGCACATTGACGTCAACGCCGGCGGCGACCCGGCCCGCGAGGTCGCCGACATGGCCTGGCTCACCGAGGTCGTGGCCGAGGCTACCGATCTGCCGCTCTCGTTCGACTCCACCAATCCCAAGGCCCTCGAGAAGGGCCTGCGCCTGTGCAACCGCCCGGGCACGATCATCAACTCGATCACGGGCGAGAAGGACCGCCTGAAGCACATCCTGCCCCTCGTGAAAAAGCACAAGACGGGCGTGGTGGCGCTCACGATGGATGATAGCGGCATGCCGGAGGACCTGGAGGGCCGCGTGGCTCTCACCCGCACGATCGCCGCGGCCGTGCAGGCCAAGGGCATCGGCCTCGACCGCGTGTACTTCGACCACCTGGTGCGCCCCGCCTCGACCAACCCCGGCCAGGCCCGCCACATTCTCGAAGCCATCCGCATCACGCGGGCCGAGTTCCCCGAGGCCCACATCGCCCTGGGCCTCTCGAACGTCTCCTACGGCCTGCCGAACCGCAACAACCTGAACCGCGCGTTCCTCGCCATGCTCGTGGCCGCGGGCGCCGACGGCGCCATCATTGACCCCTGCGAGGAGGGGATGATCACCACCCTGCTCTCGGCCCGCGCGGCGCTGGGACTCGACGAGTTCTGCATGGAATACATCACGGCCTATCGCGAGGGGAAGCTGGGGGAGAAGAAGGACGCGTGACCCGTGACGCGTGACGCGTGATGCAGACGCCCTGGAATCGCGGCTACGTGCAGCTCTACACCGGCGACGGCAAGGGCAAGACCACGGCCGCGCTGGGCCTGGCGCTGCGCGCGGCCGGGCACGGGCTGCGCAGCTACATCGGCCAGTTCGTCAAAGGACGGCCCAGCGGCGAGCACGAGGCTGTCCGGCGCCTCGGCGGCCTCATCACCATCGAGCTGTACGGCAGCGGCAGGTTCCTGAGCCGCGCGCAGCCGCCCGACCCCGCCGAAGCGGCCCGCGCCCGCGAGGGACTGGCGCGCGCGCGTGCCGCTATGCTCTCGGGCGACTACCGCATCGTGGTCCTCGACGAGGTGTGCGTGGCCATCCGCCTCGGCCTGCTCTCGGTGGCGGAGGTCCTGGGAGTCATCCGCGAGAAGCCGGAAGCGGTTGAGCTGGTCCTTACCGGTGGCGACCCGCCCTTTGAGCTCGCCGAGGCGGCCGACCTGGTGACGGACATGCTCTGCGGCAAGCACTACTTTCGCAAAGGCGTCGAGGCGCGCGAGGGGATCGAGGAATGAGTGCGTCAATCCGTTCCTGGCTTCCTGCCTTCCTTATCGCCTCTTCTTCCTTCGCCTTCGCGGCCGATGCGAGAGCAGTGGCCGACGCGATCCGGGCCGAGGCCACGCGGCCCAACGACGGCCCCGAGGGCCGCCCGCTGCCCCTGGCGACCCACTGGTGCACAGGCTCGCACCCGCGCTCGGAGGGCCTGGCCCCCCGCCACCAGATGCGCCTGATCGAGGAGGGGCACCACCTGCTCCCCTGGTTCGCCCACCCGCCCCTCGAACCGCAAACCTCGCCCGAGGCGAGCAAGCGGTTCGGCGACTACTACGAGGCGCCGCTCAAGCGCGCCGCCGAGCTGAAGCTGCCGCTGTGCCTCAAGGCCACGCAGTGGGAGAGCCTGCTCTCGGCCGAGCCGTACCTCAGCCTCCCGCCCGAGAAGAACCCCAACGTGGTGACGCCCGAGGGCAAGGTGCGCAAGATGGTGTGCCCCTTCGGCCCCGTGGAGCCGTGGGCCGAGGTCGGCCGCAAATGGACCGACAATGAGCCGCTCAAGCAGCTCCAGGCCTGGTACCCCGACCCGCCCTTCGTGATGTTCCTGTCGAACAACGAGCACGCCGACCTGCGCTGGCACAAGGCCGAGGAGTCGCAGCGCTACCTCGACGAGTACGGGAAGGGCAGGGACGACGATTTCAAGCGCCGCGTGGTGGCCGACGGCTGGATCGAGCGCTACCGCGCGCTCCAGAGGGGCATGCGCGAGGGCCTCGCCAACGCCACGTGGCGCGACAAGGCCCTCTTCGTGGGCTACGGGGCCTTCGGCCCCGACCACTTCGGCCGATGGGGCGGGTGGCCCAACTACTCGCTCCACTCCAAAGGCCGCATCAGCCCCTATCCGCTCATGTGGGACGGCGGCAGCCCGTCCTACTACACCCACGACTGGAACCCGAGCCGCGACCACACGGTGTGGAGCCCGCAGCTCGAGTTCATGAACCTGGTCTTCATGCAACGCGAGGCGTGGAAGCTGAACCCCAGGTTCTGGTTCGAGTTCTCGGTCTGGGACGGCTATAGCGGCGCGGAGAGCGAGAAGAAGCGGCCCTCGCCCCGGATGCTCTACCGCCTGAAGGGGCAGACGTACGACCCCGCCCGCTACGGCGGCTTCGTGCAGTTCGGCATGTGGCTGCTGCGCCCGCGGGCCGTGCGCGAGTTCCGCGGCTGGACCTTCCCGAGCGAGGAGGCGCTGCCTTACTTCATGGCCATCGTCGAGGCCGTGGACCGCGTGCACGCGAGCGACACGCTGCGGCGGTTCTGGCGCACGGGCGAGCTGGTGCCCAACCGCGCCCGCAAGCACCACTATCAGGCCGGCATCCCCGACGAGTGGAAGGACGAGGATCGCTGGTTCCTCCTCGACGCCAGCGTGAACCCGCAGGAGTTCCCCTGGGACCTGCACTGGGACATCCCGGTCTTCTCGCTCGCGCTGGTGATGGGCCAGGCCCCCGAGCGGCAATGGCTCGTCTACGCCCACTCGCCCGTCCAGGAGCGCAAGGGTGTGAAGCTCACGATTCCCGGCTACCAGCCGATCACGGTTGACACGGCGCCCGCCGGTTCGTTTCATTTGGTGGATGAGAAGTCTGGACGCGTCGAACTGGTGAAGTGAGGAGCGGAGGCATGGTCAGCTTCGGCATCATCGGCTGCGGGGGCATGGGACGGCACCACACGAAGTCGCTCCAGGCCATCGAGGGGGCGCGGGTGCTGGCGTGCGCGGACGCGGACGCGGGGGCGGCGCACGAGCTGGCGCAGGCCTGCAACGTGCCCGAGGCCTGCGACGACTACCGCCACCTGCTGGACCACGAGGACATTGACGGGGTGTTCGTGTGCACGCCGACGTTTACCCACCGCGAGATCGTGGTGGCCGCGGCCCAGGCGGGGAAGCAGGTTTTCTGCGAGAAGCCGCTCGCCCTCACCGTGGGCGACTGCCAGGCCATGCTCGACGCCTGCCGCGCCGCGGGCGTGCAGCTCATGGTCGGCTTCGTGCGCCGCTTCGACCACCATTGGGGCAAGGTGCGCGAACTCATCCAGGCGGGCGCCATCGGCCGCCCCGTCGTCTGGCGCCAGTGCAACGCCGGCTCCTGCCCGAAGTCGCCCTGGTACATGTACAAGGACCAAGGCGCCGGGCCGCTGATGGATGGTGCGGTGCACACCTACGACTTCGCGCGCCACATCTACGGGGACGCCGCGGCCGTGTGGGCCGACATGACCCGGCTGCGCCGCGACCGCACGGCGTGGGACACAGGGACCGCGGCCATCCGATTCCGGGCCGGCGACGACCTGGTGCTCTCGTGGTCATGGGGCCTGCCGGGCGGCGTGAGCGGCGGCTCGATCCTCGACGTGCTCGGTCCCGATGGCGTGCTGCTCTTTACCGCGCCGCCCGACAAGCTGCCCGCCGGCTGTCCGCCCGAAGAATACGGCGCCATCTCCATCGTGCGCGAGGGCGGGGCGACCGAGGTGGCGCCCTTCCGCAAGAACAACATGTTCGCCGACATGGTGCGGGCCTACGTGAACGCCCTCACCGACGGCCAGCCCGTGCCGATCCCGGGCGAACACGGCCTGAAGGCCACCGAGATCGCCTGCGCCGTGTTCGCCTCCAGCGAAGGCCGCAGGTGCGTGGAACTCCCCTGAGGCGAGAAGGCACAGGAGCCGGGTCCGAGTGCCATGGACATCACGGACTGAATGGACGAGGATCGGCTGAAGGAATGTCCATTTCGTCCATCATGTCCATCTCGTCCAGCATGTCCAGCCATGCTCAGCAGCCCAGTCCTGGTTGCAGGCGCTGGCCCCCTTTGGAGGATGACTAGATGGCTATGGGCTTCGGGATGATGGAACTCCTGATGGCGCTGCTGAGCGGCGGCGGCTGGGGAAACGATCTGCTCGACTACCTGCCGACGAGCGCCTACTGGAAAGCCAAGGGCGTCGCCGTCTCCGTCGAGCGAATGGTGCCCGAGCTGGCAGCCAGCGAACCGGGCGACCTGGCGCCGCTCATCCGCGATCTGGGCGCCCAGCAGTACGAGACGCGCGAGGCGGCCACCGCGAAGCTCCGCGCTGCCGGCCCCGTCGCCATCCCCGCGCTCAGGAAGGCCGCCGAGGCCGACGACCCCGAGGTGCGCGCCCGCGCCCGCGAGATTCTCGAGGGCCTCTCGGGCGGCGCGCAGGCCCTCGCGGTCCGGCGTCTCATGGCCATCCGCACGCTCGGCGAGCTCGGGAAGCCCGAGGCCGTGCCCGCGCTCCGAGCGCTGCTGGAGTCGAAGGAGCCCTTCGTGGCCGACTACGCGGCCCGCGCCATCGCCCTCCTCGAGGGCAAACCTCACGAACGGCCCCAGGCCACAAAGGAACAGGCGTGGAGCGACGTGTGCCTGCTGCCCGCCAACTGCGGCATCGTGGCCCAGGTGCGCATGCCGGCCGGCCAGGCCGCCTCGTTTGAAGAAGTGCTCAAGAAGGTGCTACCCACCCTGCCGATGGGGCAGGACGCGGAGCGGGCCCTCGGCGAACTCACCCAAGCCGTCGCCGCCCTGGCCGAGCGGATCGGGAACGTGCGCTTGGACACCTTGACCGTCGGCGTCTCGGACGACTTGGGCGGGCGTTCGGGCAGTGTCGTGCTGGTGGCCCGCGGCCTCTACGACGCCCAGGCGGCCGCAGCGACGCTCAAGCAGATGAACGTGCGCACGGTGAACGTGGCCGGCGTAGAGGCGTTCCAGCCGGAGAGCGAGGTGCGCCTCATCCTGGCCTCGAACGAGCGGTTCATCTTCACCGCCGGCGCCAGCCCCGAGCAACTTCCCGGCGAGCAACTGGCCGCGGCACTCAAGAACCCGCCCGAGAAGCCGGCCCTGAGCTCTGCGATGCTCCAGCTCATCAAGGCCCTCGACCCCGCGTCGCCCGCCTGGGTCGCCGTGACGATGAGCGACGCCTACCGCCAGGCGCCCTTTCTCGCGCCCTTCGACACCATCGCGGCCATGGGCAAGCCCGCCGAGGGCGGCGTGTTCGCCATCACCGTCACGGCCGCGGGCAAGGACCCCGAGGCCGTCAAGCAGGCCGCGGCCACCATCGAGGGCGGCGTCAAGCAGGGCCTGGCCGAGATCAAACGCGAGGCGGAGCGCATGGTCTTCCTGAAGCCCATCGCGGAGTTCATGGAGAGCATCCGCATCGAGGCGGCCGGCGCCAGGGCCACGCTCACCGCGAAGATGAAGGGCCAGGGCAGCGCGCTCCTGATGCCGATGATGGTGCTCTTCGGCTTCCGGGTGTCGGCCGTGGCCCCCGACATGCACGAGGGCCCGATGGAGGCCGTGCCGGTACCGCAGTGAGCAGGCTCGTGCGCGCCTTCTACGCCCGTCCCGCGCTCGACGTGGCCCGCGAACTGGTGGGCCTGGTGCTCGTGCGCCGCGCGCCCGACGGGGCCGTCGCCGGGCGCATCGTCGAGGTCGAGGCCTACATCGGCAGCGAAGACAAGGCCTGCCACGCCTCGCGCGGCCGCACGGCCCGCAACGCAGTCATGTTCGGCCCGGCCGGCCACGCCTACATCTACTTCGTCTACGGCATGCACTGGTGCCTGAACTTCGTCACCGACGGCGAGGGCGTGCCCTCCGCCGTGCTGCTGCGCGCCGTGGAGCCGGTCGAGGGCATCGAGCGGATGCGGAGCCGACGGCCCAAGGTCCGAAAAGACCAGCAACTTACCAGCGGCCCGGCCCGCGTGTGCCAGGCATTCGCCCTTACCGGCGCGCTCAACGGCGCCGACCTGTGCGCGCCCGACGCGGTGCTCTTCGTCGAGGACCGCGGCCTGGGCCACGGCCCCATCGTCGCCCGGCCACGCGTGGGCGTGGGCTATGCCGGCGAATGGGCGCTCAAGCCGTTCCGCCTCTATGATGCCGACAGCCCGTTCGTCTCGGTCAAGTAGCGCCTGGGAGGACACGACCCGTGAGCACCCGCCTCGCCCTTCTCGTCCTTCTCGCCGCCCTCTCGGGCGCACAGGCCGGCACCCTGGGCGAGCCGAAGGACGTGACGTTCAGGGCCGAGGTGGATGGCTCGGAGCAACGCTATGTGGAGATGCTGCCCGAGCCGTTCGACGCGGCTCGGGAGCACCACGTGCTCATCGCCCTCCACGGCCACGGCTCGGACCGCTGGCAGTACATAAGAGACGGGCGCGACGAGTGCCGCGCCGCCCGCGATGTGGCGGCGAGGCACGGGATGATCTACGTGTCGCCCGACTACCGCGCCAGGACCTCGTGGATGGGGCCGAAGGCCGAGGCCGACATGGTGCAGCTCATCGCCGAACTGCGCCAGCGGCACAAGGTGGGCAAGGTCTTCCTCGTCGGCGGCTCGATGGGCGGCTCGGCCGCCCTCACCTTCGCCGCGCTGCACCCCGACCTCATCGCCGGCGTGAGCAGCCAGAACGGCACGGCAAACCACCTGGAGTACGATAAGTTCCAGGACGCGATTGCGGCGTCGTTCGGCGGCACGAAGGCGCAGGTGCCGGAGGAATACCGGAGACGGAGCGCCGAGCTGAACGCTCAGGCCCTCACCATGCCTGTGGCGATCACAGCGGGAGGCAAGGACACCCTGGTGCCCGCCGCGAGCGTGGTGCGCCTGGCGAATACCCTCAAGCAGGGCGGGCGCAAGGTGCTGCTCCTCTACCGCGAGGAGGGGGCCCACAGCACCAACTATGCCGACACCGCGGCCGCGCTGGAGTTCGTCATCAGCAACGCGCGAGGCGAGGAATGAGGTCGGTCAAGAGCGGCCACGCGCGCGGTAGTACGCGAGACCTTCAACAAGCGCCCGGAGATTGTGCCACGGCACGCCGGGGGTGATGGAGCTTGAAGCGCCGAGGAAGAGGCCCGTGCGGGGGCCGGCCTCGACGAGCCACCGAAGCTCGCGGCGAACGTCGTCCGGCGTGCCGTAAGGCAATGTGGTGCTCACAGATACGCCCGCGAGGATCACCAGCTCCGAGCCATCCTTTGCCTTCATCCGGCAGATGCGCTCGTAGTCCATCCCGCACTCGTATTGAAAGCCCTGGAAGCCGCGAAGCCCAACGTCGAGGAGGCGCGGCACCATCTCCATCAGGTTCCCGTCGCAGTGCCAGATGAGCCGCACGTCGCTCCGCACCAACGGCTCCAGGCAGCGAGTGAAGTGGGGGAACCAGAGACGGTCCAGCGAGCGAACATCCACCAGCGTGCCCCGCGAGTCGGCCATGTCGTGGTCGAGGCGGAGGAGGGGGGGCAGGTTGCCCTCCCGATAAGCCCGCGCGACCGCGCGGTTGTTGCGGAGCGCCAGGTCAGCCTGGAGGGAGAAATCGCGCTCCATCACCTCAGGGTAGAGCGCGTAGGCCATGAAGTAGGGGGCATAGCCGTAGGCGCCGTAGCGGAAGCAGGGGAAGCGAGCGACGGCGTAGGGGGCCTTGAGGATGTCGGGGCCGAGTGTGGCCTGCACCGCCGCCTCGCCCCGCAGGATGTCCGCCGTGCGGCGGGCCTCGTCGAACTCCGCGGCGGCCTTGCGGAGGCGCGGGAACTCGAATCGCTCGAGGTGCTCGGCGACCGCTTCGGGGCCGGTGATCTCGAGGCCGTCGAGGACGACGCGTTCGGCGCCCGTGGTGGCCCCCTTTTCATGGCTCTCGAAGCCCTGGGCGCCCATCGAGAGGGGGTTGTCGGGGATGAACTGGTCAATCATGCATGCACCCACGGCCCGCTGCATGGCCAGATACACGCGGCTGGGGTCTCGGCGGTATTCGCCGGAAGCGGCCCCGGCGAGGCGCTCGATCGTCGAGTGCTCCATGATGTGGAGCATCCAGGTGGGGATGCCGCGCGTGGGCCGCCGGAGGATCGTGTCGAGGGCGAGTCGCGTGTTCTCTGTCATCCCCTGGCTCCTTTGCGCTATACTATCGCTGAATCGCCCAACGCTCGCAACTTCGGGGCCGGGGATCGGCCGGGTAACCTCCCGCAGGTATTGGAACCTGCGGCAGGTCGGGCTTCTCGACGGAGGCTTGCGATGAAGCGGCTCGTGGCCAGCCTGCTCTTGGCGGCACCGTGGGGCCTTGGGGCCGAGGGAAGGATCGCGCTGCTCACCGACACGCCGAAGTCGCGCTTCGCCCGTTCGCTTGAAACGCTCTACCCAAGCCGCGTGCAGGCGTTCGAGCTGGGCGCGAAGCCCGACCTGAAGGACTTTGCCTTTCTGGTGACCGAGGTGCGCGATGAGGCGAAGCTGGGCCTGCTCGACGCTGACATGGTCCGCGCCTTCGCCCGCTCGGGGCGGACGGCCATCGTCGGGCTCGACGAGTTCGCCCGCACGCACGGACTCAAGGTGTCGGTGGAGTCGTTGCCCAACGAGGACCACGCGCCAAAGCTCACGCCCGAGCAGTTCAAGGCGCTGGCGGCGGCCGCAGCGAGGATCTGTGGGAATACGCCCGGCCCGCAGGAGCCGCGCTGGCTGCCGCCCGAGGGCAACCTGCCCGAGCCGTGGATGAACGAGGTCGTGAAGGCCCTCAAGGCCGAAATGCTGGAGCCCATCCCCCGCATCACGTTCCGGGAGGAGCACGCGCTGACGGCCGGCTTCGCCAGCGGCGACACCCTGCCGTGGTGCGGCAACGAGGGCGGGCGCTACGTGCAGCGGCAGCTCGTCATCCCCGAGGGGCGCATCGCCACGTTCTGCGTGGTGGCCGTCTCGTCGCTCAACGACCGGCCGGTCTTCGTCCGCGAGCAGGTGGGCGAGGGGAACCTCTACGCCCTCGACTTCCGCTCGCTGGGCGAGCCGGACCTCGCCTGGGGCGCGGCCTGGGAGAGCCGCGGGGCGTTCAACAAGTATGTGTTCCTCGGCAACCTCCTCGGCCAGTCGCTCCGCATGGGCCGTCACTGGAACAAGAAGCCCCTGGCCGAGGAATGGGGCGGCATCCTGCGCGACGTGGCCGCCCGGCACCCGCCGCTGCGCGTCGAGTGCGAGGGCCACGTGCTCGGTTACAACGTTTGGAGCCTCAACCTCGGCGATCCGTCGAAGCCCATCTGGTACGCCTACGGCATGTACCACGCCGAGGATGAGTGGCGCTCGGCGCTGGGCCTGGTGGACTTCGCCCGCTACGTGGCCGATCACCGGGATGAGCCCGGGATCAGGGCGCGGCTGGAGAAGCTCTGCCTCAAGGTCATCCCCTGCCAGACCCCGCACATGTACATGAAGGCGCTGCGCGGCTTCGCCCCCGGCCCCGACAAGCCGCTGCCGCGCGACCCCGCCAAGGAGACGCCGGCCAACCTGGCGATGGCCTACTCGATCCACGAGTGCGACGCCGCGCTCCAGTACGGCATCATCCCGATGACCGGCGCCTCGGTGCCCCTGATGGCGAGGGCCGAGGCGATGCACCGCCAGCGGATGGCCGGCCGCTTCATCGAGTGGGAGGGCGACGCCTGCCGCCAGGCCGAATCGCGGAGCTGGCGCGGCAGCGACGACCCGAAGAAGGCCGAGGAGAACCGCTACTACGGCTTCGGCATCGGCTTTGAAGCCCTGTGGAACATCGGGCGGCCCTCGTTCGACAAGGTGCCCTGGGGCCTCTGCATCGAGGGCGGCCGCCGCGGCTTCCTGCCCGACGCCTTCCTCCACCACTACCAGACCCGCGGCCTCCTCTGGGAGGAAGACCTCTATCGCAGCGCCGTGATCAACGAGATCATCGCCGACTGGACCCTCAGCGCCTTTCTCACCTGCCCGTGACCCGGGGTGCTCCCTTGTCCCCATCGTCCTCGCCATCGGTTTCCCTTGCCCTGCTTCTGGCTCTGGCGGGCTGTGCGCGGGAGAGGGCCTTCGACGCTCTATCGGCCTTCGCCGACGGCGGCGGGTACGACAAGAGTTGGAAGGGCAGCGGCTCGCCGGAGGAGATCGTCTTCAAGGGCAGGACGATTCTGCCCAAGGCCGCGAACGGCACGTATTGCTGCGGCTTCACGTTCGCCGTGGCCATGCGCGTGGCCGCAACCCGCGGGCTGCTGGCCGACAAGTCGGTCGAGCAGGTGCAGCGCTTCCAGCGCGAATGGTTCGGCGCCACGCCCGCCAGCCGCGAGAAGCAATGCGTCGTGGCCGCGGAGAACCTCGGCATCGGGCGGGAGGTCGCGCTCGACGACGCCCGCCCCGGCGACTTCATCCAGTTCTGGCGCGCGAATGGCTCAGGCCATAGCGTCGTACTCCTGCGCGCCATCCGCCGCGAGGGCCGGCTCGTCGGCCTCGAATACCGCAGCTCGCAGGGCTCGACCAATGGCATCGGCAATCGCATCGAGCACTTCGCCGACGCCGAGCCGAAGGGCGCCCTCTTGCGCGCGCGAAGCTACGTCTGCCGCCTGAACGCGCGGTAGGCGGCTCGCCGCGATTCCGGGTCGTTGTGGGCGGGGCCTCCGCGCCCCGCGGGGCAGAGACGCCCCGCCCACAGGATCGTCGCCCCCTGCTGCCGGTGCCGCGCCGGCTGTCTGGCTCTTGCAATCCGTCTCGCCCCCGCTATACTCAGCAGCAACCGGAGAGGACTGCGCCGCGGAAACAGATGGAAAAGGTAAGATGGGCTCACGCGGAACGATCTGTGCTGCGCTTCTCGCTCTGGGCGCTGCGGCGCTCGCCGGCCAGTCGGGCCTGCGGGCGGCCGACGTGCCGCAGTTCCAGCTCCGGGCGCGGGTGACGAGCGTCGGCGGCGAGGAGCCCGCGGGCAGGAAATTCACCTTCCGCTTCGGCGTGCCCGGCAAGGCCGAAACCGCCGCCGGAAACGCCTGGTGCGAGTGGCTGCGCTTCGAACTCGACCAGGTGGTCGCCACGCTCAAGGGCTATCCCGCCATCTACATGCGCGGCTTCCCCGCCGTCGTGCGCCTGCACGTGGACAAGGTGGTGGACCCCACCCTGGTCGAGGCAGAACTGAAGCTGGACGAGACGGGCGAGACGACGCCCCTGCGCTGGGAGCTGTTCGGCGGCTCGGCCGGCTTTCTCCTCTGGCGCGACGAGGCTGGAAAGCCCCACGCCGCCACCATGGCCGACTACAATCAACGCTACTGGAAGGCGCTGGCCACCGTGCAGGTGCCCGAGGCCCGCCGGCCCAAGCACTTCCCCATCGTCGAGCGCTTCATCGGCGGCGATGACGACCGCCTGGCCTGGCGGCAGGGCATCGAGCAGCTCGCGCGCGGCGGCTTCAGCGTCATCATGCTCCCGCCCTCCAAGCCCATCCGCGACCTGCTCCTCAAAGTGGGCCTGCGGCGCACGGCCTGGGCCGTCTACAACCCGCCCGGCTACGCCTTCGACTACGACCCCAAGGTCACGCCCGCCGCCATCCAGGAGTGGGCCGACAAGGAGGCGAAAGCCTATCTCGACGCCGGCTACGCGCGCGAGGACATGGCCATCTTCGCCATGTCGGACGAGCCGGGCTGGTACTACCCCGCGATGTTCCGCCCCCTCGCCGAGAACCCCGCCGCGCTGGCCCGCTTCCGCGACTATCTGAAGGCCCAGGGCCTCCAGCCGGCCGACGTGGGGGCGAACGAGTGGGCCGCCGTGCTGCCGCTCGGCCGCAGCCTGGTGCCGCCCGACCTCCGGCCCCCGCCGCCGCGCAAGATAGACCGGCCCGAGCCGCCCGGCGTCGAGGGCGAACCGCTCGACGAGGCGAGACTCGCCGACGAGCTGGCCGGGCCGCCGCCCCCCAAAGAGCCGCCGAAGGAGGAGAAGCCGCCCGAGCCCTTCCCGCCCCCCGCGCGCAACACCCTCGCCAATCGCCGGCTGTTCTACTGGACCATGCGCTTCTATGCCTGGGACTCCGCCCGTCACTTCGCCGTCGCCACGCGGGCGCTGGAGAGGGCCTTCTGGCCGGGCATGCCGATCCTCACGAACTGGAACTTCTTCAGCGGACGCTTCTACGTGCCCGGCCCCGCCGCCAACAACGCCGACAAGCAGAGCCCCGACGCGGCCATGGGCGGGCACGACTGGCTGGAGTTCGGCCGCCTGCGCGGCGGCACGATGCTGTGGACCGAGGACTGGTTCGGCGACGGCATGGCGCCGCAGTGGTCCTTCTACTGCTCGAAGCTGCGCTGCGCCGCGGAACTCGGCGGCGTGACCTTCGGCGGCTACGTGATCCCGCGCACCGCGGGCGACCGCACCGACGGCATTCTCCAGAAGATCCTGTGCGTCGTCGGCTCCGGCGGCAAGGCCGTCAAGTACTTCGTCTTCGGCCCCGAGTACAACTTCCCCGGCAACTGCTACTCGGAGAACGCCCGCGTGCTGCCCAAGATGGCCGAGGCCCACGCGATGATCGGCGCGGCCGAAGAGCTGTTGTGGCCGGGCAAACGCCCGCGGGCCGAGGCCGCCATCCTCATGCCCCGCAGCGCGCAGGCGTGGGACGCCGCGGCCATCCGCATCCCCAACCAGATCCACGACGCGACCAACAACCACCTCAACAACGCGACCGTGGACTACCTGGCCGAGGTCTTCAACCTCTACCTCGCCCTCCAGCATGCGAACCTCCCGGTGGACTTCGTGGATGAGGACGACTTGACGGAGAGGGGCCTGGCACCGTACCGCGTGCTGTACGTCACCGAGCCGAACATCCCCGAGGAAGGCCAACGCGGCCTCGCGGCCTGGACCCGCGCCGGCGGCACCCTGGTCACGGTGACCGGAGCCGGCGCCCGCGGCCGCTACGACGAGCCGTGCGCCGTGCTGGCGGAACTCAGCGGCCTCCAGGAGCCCCCGCGCGAGCGCCTGCTCGTGGCCAACCTCGGCAGCCTCAAGCCCGTCGGCAAGGTGCGCGGGGCGGGGAACGAGGTGGACGCCATCGGCGCGCGCGGCACGCTTCCGAGCGCGCCGAAGGCCGTGGAGGCCACCTTCGACGACGGCGCGCCGGCCGTCGTGCAGCAACCGGCGGGCAAGGGGCGCGTGGTGCACTTCGCCTGGATGCCCGGCCTCGCCTACGCGAAGTCCGCCAGCGGCGCCAAGGACCGCCTGCCGGTGGGCTTCTCGGCGGCGATCCGCCGCTGGATCACCTGGCCCACCGAGCTGGCCGGCATCCGGCCGCCCGTCGCGGCCGACGTGCCGATGGTCGAGACCCCGCTGCTGCTCTCGGAGAAGGGCGGGGCGGTGACGCTGCTGAACTGGACGGGCGAGCCGCTCGAGCGGCTGAGGCTGACGGTCCGCCTGCCCTTCGCCGTCCGCACCGTCGAGAGCGTGAAACAGGGCAAGCTGCCCTTCGAGCCGGCGGGCGAGGGCATCTCGCTCTCCCTGCCCCTGGGCGCGGCCGACATCCTGATGCTGCGGCCGTGAGGAGCCGACCGCCGTGCAACACGCCGACGCGCTGGTGGCCATCCTGATGCTCGCCTTCGCCGCCGCCGTGCTCGGGTGCCTGTGGCGCGCCAAACGCGGGCGCGTGCCCTACGTGCGGCAGATCCCCGGCATCGCGTCGCTCGAGGAGGCGGTCGGGCGCGCGACCGAGCTGGGCCGCCCCGTGGTCTTCGCCCTCGGCCACAGCGGCCTCCAGGCCATCGAGACCCACGCCGCCCTCTCGATCCTCGCCCACGTGGCCCGCCTCGCCGCACGGCTGAGGACCCCCTTCGTCACCCTCGTGTCGCAGCAGGACGTCTATCCCGTCGCCGAGGAGACCGTGCGGCAGGCCTACACGGCCGAGGGCGTGCCCGACCAGTTCAAGGCCGAAGAGCAAGTGCGCTTTCTGTCGGACCACACGGTCGTGTATGCGATGGGCGCCGCGCGGATCATCGAGGAATCGCGCGCGGGCTGCGCGCTCTTCTTCGGCCCCTTCGACTTCACGAGCCTGCTGATGGCCGAGCCGGGCGCGCGCCTGGGCGTGATGCAGATCGCCGGCGACCCCAGCCTGTTCCAGATTCCGTTCTTCGTGTGCACGTGCGACTACACGGTGATCGGCGAAGAGTACTACGCGGCGGGCGCCTACCTGAGCGCCGACCCGGCCGCCCGCGCAACCCTGGCGAGCCAGGACCTCATCAAGGCCGTCTTCGCGGTCCTTGTCGTCGTGGGCACGCTGCTCTACCAGTTCCACGCGGCGTGGCCCCCGTGGCTGCATGAGTTCCTCAAGGCCCTGAAGATCGTGGGGCCGCGCCCATGAAGAACGCTGTCGTGCGGCTCCTTACGTTCATCGGCGGGTTGTTCTTCCTGGTGGAGTTCCTGCTGCCCGAGCGCGCGCCGGCCTGGCTGGGCGGCTTCGCGAACCCGCTCACGCCGCACCTGGGCGTGGTGACCACCTTCCTGGTGGTCGTGGGCACCATGGCCTTCCTGCTCGGCCCCATCAACCTCACGCGCGGCCACCTGAAAGCCGTGTGGCGCCGGCACAAGGGCTGGGCGCAGAGCGCCGTGTTCCTGCTCTTCCTCGCGCTGGGCCTGCTGGCGACGGCGCTGAGGGACGAAGCGGCCAGGGGCTTCGCCACGAGAGTGTACGACGCGCTCTTCTTCGGTCTGCTCTTCGCATTCGGCACCACGAGCATGGCCATTCTCTCCTTCTACCTCGTCTCGGCGGCCTACCGGGCCTTCCGCGTGAACAACCTCGACTCGGGCATCATGATGGCCTCGGCCGTGATCGTGCTGCTCGGCCAGGTGCCGCTGGGCGACTGGATCACCTACGCGCTGCCCGACACGCTCCAGCTCCGCTCGCTCGCGCAGTGGATTACCATGGTGCCCAACGCCGCCGTGCAGCGGGCCGTGCTCATCGGCGCCTGCGGCGGCGCCTTCGCCACCGGCCTGCGCCACTGGCTGGGGATAGGAACCAGGCGATGATTCGCTGGCTCGCAAAGCTGCACTCCCTCGACCGCCGCTGGCTCTACCTGGCCACGGTGATCGTGCTCGTGGTGCCGTTGCTGTGGACAGGGCTGCACATGCCCTCGGCCTTCACCTCGCCCGCCACGCGCGGCCTCTACGAGGCCATCGAGGCCTGCCCGCCCGACAAGGTGGTGTGGATCGACTCGAGCTGGGACCAGGGCTCGCGGGCCGAGAACTACGCCCAACTCGGCTGCGTCGTGCGTCACCTGTGCCGCCGGCGCATCAAGTTCGTCGTCACCTCGGTCGCCATCACCGTGTTCGCCCCCGAGTTCGCCGACAGGGTCATCCGCCCCATCGCCGAGGAGGCGGGCTACGTCTACGGCCGCGACTGGGTGAACGCCGGCTATGTGCAGGCCGGCACCAGCCTGGGCGCGGTGATTGACGGCCTGTGCCGCGACTTCCACAACGTGCGCCCCACCGACGCCGCCGGCACGCCCGCCGCCGACCTGCCTCTGATGCAGCGCGTGCGCTCGCACAAGGACATCCACCTCGTCTACTGCATCACCTACTCGCCCAACCCCGAGTGGATCAGCTTCGCCAACGGCCAGTTCAAGCTGCCTGTGGCCTTCGGCTGCATGAGCATCATGTCGCCCTATTACTCGACCTACATAGACAGCGGGCAGCTCTGCGGCATGCTCGTGGGCAATCGCGGCGCCGCCGAGTACGAGGCGCTCAACCAGCACCTCGCCGAGGGCACCACCCTCATCACCGCCGGCTCCTTCGGCAACTGCGCCATCATCCTCGCCGCCCTGCTCGGCAACCTGGGCTTCTGGGCCTCCCGTCGCCAGCGGAGGAAGAGCCCATGACCGACCCGCTGGCCCTCTGGATCGGAGCCTTTGTCACCCTGGTGGTCTTCAGCTACCTGGCGAAGGACAACCCGTTCTACCGCCTCGTGCAGCAGGCGGCCCTCGGCGCCTCGGTGGGCATCGGCATCGTGGTGGCCTGGCAGCAGGTGCTCTACCCGATGTGGCTCACGCCCATCCGCGAAGCGCTGGCCGGCCGCGCGGCGTGGACGGGCGCCCTGTGGCTCCTCGCCCTCGTGCCGGGGTCGTTGTGGTACTTCCAGCTCTCCAAGCGCTGGTTCTGGGCGAGCCGCCTCGTCAGCGGCCTCTTCCTCGGCGTGGCGGCCGGCCTGGCCTTCAAGGGCCAGATTCTCCTCATCCTGCCGCAGATCGGCGCGAGCCTGAAGCCGCTGAACCCCTTCGCCGGCCCCGTGGGCTTCTCGATGGCCTCTCTGGCCGCCTGCGCCAGCAACCTCATCTTCCTCGCCGGCCTGCTCGCCACGCTGCTCTACTTCTTCTTCTCGGTGCGCAGCGATCACCCGCTGCTCCAGCGGCCCATGCGCTTCGGCCGCCTGATGATCATGGTCTGCCTGGGCGCCATGTTCAGCAACACGGTGATGACCCGCATGGCCTACCTGATCGAGCGTCTCCAGTTCCTGATCGAGCGGGTAGGGGAGATTGCCGGGCTGTTGTAGGCGGCCTCACGGCTTGCGGGCGCGGAGGCGCTCGAGGGCCTTCTTGGCGGCCTCGTGGTTGGGGTCGAGGGCGACCACGCGCTCCAGCTCATCCTGCGCCTGGGTGAGAAGCTGCACGCTGGCGCACCACTTGGCCAGCTCGAAGAGGGCCTCGGCCCGCTCGCCGGCCTCGTAGCGGCGCCGCACATAGGTGGCCATTTTGTCGGTGCGTGGGCTCGTGATGCGGCTGCCGCCGACCATGAGGGTCCACGTGCTGCCGGCCCGCCCCACGCCCACGCAGGCGCCGCCCGAGATCATGATCTTGTGGTGGCCCTGCGAGTAGTACCAGCCTGTGAAGGCCCCCACGCCGGTGCTCTGGCCGCCGGCGATGCACTCGCCATTCGAGCCGGTCTGCTCGCGCCCGGCGCGCATCCAGGGGGTCTTGAGGCT
Organism: Planctomycetota bacterium; assembly: GCA_035384565.1. Classification (NCBI taxonomy): domain Bacteria; kingdom Pseudomonadati; phylum Planctomycetota; species Planctomycetota bacterium. Next base: position 50,960 of record DAOOIT010000001.1, read on the forward strand.
TTCCGTGGGCGAGTCGTGCGCGAAGTACTTCTTCGCCACCATCTCCTCGCTGTGCTTCTTGCCGGCGATGACGAGCCGGAGATCGATCTCCATCGGGGCCAGGCCGATGAGGAGGCGGTGGACGTTCAGCCGCGCGATGCAGGCGGCCTCGCCGGGGTCGATCCAGCCGCCGACGAGCTGGTTCGTCTCGATGAGCGACGAGTGGCGCGGGCTGCCCGCGAAGCGGTTGACCACGACGAGCGCGCATTCCTGGTCCCACAGCTCCTCGCTCCAGCCGTGGCGCAGGCCGGCCTGGACCGCGTAGCCCTCGAGCTCGTGCACGCTGGCGCGGAGGGCCTTGTACTTCTCGGCCTCGCCGACCGCGGCCATCGCCTCGTCGAAGGCCTTCTGGATCGGGGCCATCACCTCGTCGAGCTTCTCCTTGCTGAAGGCGTTGCCGTTGACGAAGTCCCGGGCCTTGGCCTGATGGGGGCCGAGGGCGCCGCGCAGGCCCGCCAGCGGCTTGAGCGAGCCGAGCGAGCCGACGGCGGAGGCCAGGCGCTGCCAGGCGCGCTCGCGCGCCCGGTCGAGCGCCTCGGCCACGGCCCGCGGCGGCTTCTTGTCGCCCTCGGTGAGGGCCTTCCAGGCCTCGGCGCGCTGCTCGGGCGTGGCCGTGGCGCTCTCGAGCGCGCGCACGAAAGCCTGCGCGGGCGAGGACGCCTCGCCGCCCGCCGCTGGCGCCACCGACGCAACGCGGAGGGCGGCGGCCAGCAAGGCCCCGAGCGCCAGGGCGCCCCGGGCGGCAACGCGGCTTCGCACGTGCAGCAAGCGGGGGAACACAGGAGTCCTCCAAGAGGCGGCTTCCTGCAAATTATAGCGCAACTCCCGGCCTGAGGCGAACGCGATTGGCTGGAACGCCCCGAGGGCAGTTTCCCCTGTTGCAAAGCCGGGCGAAGATTTGGTACAATGGCGATGGAGTTTGACGCCCCAGGCTCCAGGGATGGACCATGCCACGACCCCGGATCTGTTTCACTGTGGTGAGCGAGGCCCTCGGCGGCCAGCAATTCGCCTTCGACGGCGAACAGCCGATCCTGATCGGCCGCACCCCCGATAACACGCTGGCCCTCGACCACAAGAGCGTGTCGCGCCGCCACGCGCGCGTGGAGCCGGAGGGCTCAGGCTACGTGCTGGTGGACCAGGGGAGCCACAACGGCACCCGGGTGGGCGACCGGCTGGTGTCGAAGCACGTGCTCGCCTCGGGCGACGTGATCGGCCTGGGCGAGCTGCGGTTGCGCGTGACCTTCGAGGGCGGCGACTCGGGCGCGGCGCCTCCGCCGCCCGTCAGCACGCTGCCGGCCGTGGCCTCGGCCCAGGGGCCCCAGGCGGGCGCGCTCGCGCGGCCGCTCACCGTGGAGGAGCTCTTCGCGCGCGCCGGCCCCACCCAGGCCCTGCCTGTCTCGAAGCCGCGCCGCAACTACTGGCCCGCCATCTACACGCTGCTGATGGTCACCGTGGTCGTCGTCGGCCTGGCCACCTTCTGGGCCGTGGGCGTGCGGCCCCAGGGCACGCCGCGCCTGGACGTGCTGGTGCGCGCCGGCGAGGCGCTGCCGGTGGACATGTCGCGCCTCCCGGCCCCCGACCGCCAGGGCTGGACCCGCGGCATCCTGCGCGTCGAGGAGATCCGCCGCCCCACCGACGAGCGCGTGGCCGACGCCAAGAAGACCCGCTTCCCCGAATTCGTCTCGGTGCGCGGCAAGACGCTCGGCACCACCGACATCGCCGTCTACGGCCCCCCCGTCGGCTGGGTGATCCTGCGGGTGCTGGTGCGCGACACCAAGCCCGAGCCCGAGCCCCTCGCCTGGCTCAACAAGCCCGTGAATGAGCGCCGCGACTACGCCCTCGAAATCCTCCGCCGCGCCAAGACCATCGTCATCAACATCGGCTCGGTCAACGAGCGCACCTGGCAGGTGGCCAAGGACCTCGACCTGGCGGCCCGCCTCCTCGAGGCCATCCCCGGCGAAACCGCCAACGCCACCTGGGCCTCGCAGACGGCCCGCGAGCTGCGCCAGGCCCTCGACCGCCGCTACGAGGTCCTCGCCCGCGAGATCAACGTCCTGCGCGAGCAGGGCAAGCTCCGCGAGGCCCTCGCCAAGGCCCTCGAACTCAAGAGCCTCTTCCCCGATCCGGAGACCGAGGAGCACCACGTCGTCAACAGCTTCTACGACATCCTGGCCGACGAAGAGGCCAGGGCGGCACGCGAAGCGCAGGAGAAACGCTAGTGCGTCTAGTGGCCATGAGCGGCGGGCAGACCCTCTCGTTCCCCCTCCGGCAGGGCTCCACCCTCATCGGGCGCCACTCCTCCTGCCACATCTGCATCCCGTCCAAGACCATCTCGCGCCGCCACGCGCAGTTCTACGTGGACGGCCCGTCGGTGACCGTACGCGACCTGGGCAGCTCCCACGGCACCTTCGTCAACGGCCAGCGCATCGAGCGGGCCGAGCTGCACAACGGCGACGTCGTGTCGCTCGGCATCTTCGACCTCCGCTTCGAGGCCGAGGGCGCCGCCGCCACCTACGGCCACGGCACCGCGGCCGCCGCCGACATCGTGGTGACCGCCCAGGGGCCCGGCGCCGCCATGGCCGGCGGCCCGACGGCCGGGCCGGCGGCCGGGCCGCCGCCCGCCGGCGGCGCGCCCTTCGACGCCCAGATGCCGCCCCCCGCGCCCACCGACTTCCCCGCGCAGCCCACCGGCGAGGAGACCCCCGCCGACCAGAGCTTCATGCCCGCCCCCTACGTGCCGCGCCAGGAGACCGTCATGGGCGGCGAGGCCGGCCAGCCGCAGCTCGTCGTCCGCGAGGGCCGCTGGTTCCTCCGCGACCCCGGCACCGGCCGCGAGGTCGAGATCGCGCCCCGCGGCGCCGAGGGCGCCGCCGCCCTGCCCGCCGAAGGCCGCCGGCCCAACACCCGGCTCCTCGTCACCGTCGTCGCCATCGCCGCCGTCGTCGTCATCACCTTCGCCGCCGTCATCCTGCGCCGCCCGCCCCCCAAGGACGGCGGCCCCAAGTTCAGCGTGGCCGAGTACGTGCAGGACGTGGACACCGGCCTCGACGCCCTGAAGGCCGGCGACTACGCGAAGGCGCGCGCCCAGTTCGACCTCGCGAGCAAGAAGCGCACCGACTTCGAGACCGCGCGCCTCCTCGGCCAGTACGCGCTGCTCCTCGAGGCCGCCGGCGGCGACTTCGTGAAGCTCAACAAGAGCGAGGCCAAGCGCTACCTCGAGAGCCTCGAGAACACCCGTTGCCCGTCCGACAAGGCCATCGCCTTCGCCCGCGAGCAGCGCGACTGGATTGACAAGGAGAGCGTGGCCATGGGCCTCTACGAGGCCGCCCTGGCCCGCCTCCAGAGCGGACGCGACAGCGAGGAGGTCATGCTCGAAGCCCGCGCCGCCCTCCACCAGATCCCGCCCGACCGCTACGCCGCCACGCTCGCCAAGAAAGAGATCGCCGGGATCAACAAGGCCATTGCCGAAGCCCGCCTCGCCCGCGCCGAGCGCGAGAAGGCCCAGCTCAAGTGGACCGACGCCATCGCCCAATACCAGGACGCGCTGCCCTTCATCGAGGACGCGGCCGCCCGGGCCAAAGTGGCCCAGGAGACCGAAGACTGCCGCCGCTACGCCAACGAGGCGCAGATCCTCAAGCAGGCCCAGGACGCCGTGAACGCCAAGAACTACGAGAGCGCCCGCGAGGCCCTCAAGCGCATCCAGCCCGGCTACTACCACAACAACGCCCAGCGCCTGATCGCCGACATTGACCGCATGGAGAAGGCCGAAGCCCGCGAGGCCATCCGCCAGCAGATCACCTCGCTCTACACCAGCGGCGCCGCCGCCCAGGCCGACGAACTGGCCAAGAAGCACAACTTCCCCGAGTTCAACTACATCGCCGAGCGCGCCCGCCGCATCGAAGACCTGCTCGCCGCCGGCAAGAAGGCCGAAGACGAACGCAGCTACCGCGAGGCCGAGAACGCCTACCAGCAGGCCCTCGGCGTGGAGCCCGACACCAACAACGACTACAACCGCCGCGCCCAGCGCCTCCTCGACGCCATCAAGGCCCGCTACCCCCAGATCTCCATCGAGTTCTCCGACAGCGGCTACCGCAAGATCGACAAGGACCCCGTGGCCGCGCGCAAGGACTTCGACCAGGCCCTCACCTACGACGCCGCCAACGAGCGCGCCAAGAAGGGCCTCGCCCACCTCGACCGCCAGGCCAACCTCGCCTACAGCCAGGGCCGGGCCTACGTGATGGCCGGCAAGCCGGCTCACGCCAAGCCCGTCTTCGAGCGCGCCCTCGCCTGCGCCGAGCCCGGCAGCAAGATGTACCAGCTCATCGCCCAGGAACTCGAGAACCTCAACAAGTGACCACACACCTCGGCGTCCGGCTTCTCCTCCCCACCCTCGCGCTCGCGGGCCTGGCCGGCTGCTCCGGCGACTCCCAGAACGGCGCCAACGGCACGCCCTCGGGCAAGACCGTCCTCACCATGTGGCACGCCCAGAAGCAGCAGAACGAGGACGCGCTCAAGGCCATCGTCGAGCGCTTCAACGCGGCCAACGCCACCTACGCGGTGAAACTGCACAACCTCGGCTCCTACACCACCCTCTTCCAGAAAGCCCGCGCCACCATCCAGGGCGGCAAACTGCCCGACCTGTGCGTGGCCTACGAGAGCATGGTCGCCGAGTTCATGGAGGCCAAGGTCGTCCTCCCCCTCGACGACTACCTCGGCCACGCCGACTACGGCCTCTCGAAGGCCGAGCAGGACGACATCTTCCCCTCCTTCCTCCAGGCCAACCGCTACGAGGAGTTCGGCGGCCAGCTCCTCTCGTTCCCCTTCACCAAGAGCCTGCTCATGCTCTACGCCAACACCGACCTCCTGCGCTCGGCCGGCATCGAGAAGCTGCCCGAGACGTGGACCGAGTTCGTCGAGCAATGCCGCAAGGTGAAGGCCAAGACGGGCCGCCCCGCCTTCGCCTACTCGCGCGACCCCTCCTCCTTCGACAGCATGGTCCTCTCCCTCGGCGGCAAGCTGGCCACCATCGCCGACCGCCGCAGCCACCTCGACGGCCCCGAGGCGGTCCAGGCCCTCACCCTCCTCGACACCCTTGTGCGCGAGGGCCTCGCCACCGTGATCGCCATGGGCAGCGACGACGACCGCACCCGCTTCTCCGGCGGCGAGGTGGCCTTCATCCTGCGCTCGAGCACCTCGCGCTCGTACATGGACGCCGACCTCCTCACGCCCGACGGCCGCGACAAGTTCGCCTGGGCCATGGCCTGTCCGCCCGTGGGCGAGGGGCGGCCCAAGCTCACCGTCCTCTACGGCGGCAACATCCTTATCTTCAAGTCCAACCCCGAGCGCCAGCGCGGCGCCTGGGAGTTCATCAAGTTCTTCATCTCGCCCGAGGTCACCGCCGAGTGGTCGGTGAAGACCGGCTACCTGCCCGTGCGCCGCTCGGCGGCCGACACGGCGGCCCTCCAGGCCTACTTCGCCAAAGGGCCGCGCTACCGCGCCGCCTTCGACACCATCCCCTTCGGCGTCGCCGAACCCAACGTGGCCGGCTGGCAGGCTGTGCGCGAACTCATCAAGGACGCCTTGACCCGCGTGGTCACCGGCCGGGCGAGTCCCGCCGAGGCCGCCGCGGCCCTGGGCAAGGCCGCCGACGCCGAACTCCAGCGCTTCGCCCCACGCGCCGGCAAGTAGGCGAAGCCCCATGGAAGTGGTGAACCGGAACCAGAGCCCGCCCTTCCTCACCAAAGACGGCTCGACCATTCGCTCGCTGCTCGACCGCACCAACTCGTCGGCGGCCCGCCAGAGCCTCGCCGAGGCCACCGTGCCCCCCGGCGGCGCCACCCAGCCGCACCGCCATCCGCGAACCGAAGAGATCTACTACGTCCTCCGCGGGCGGGGGCGCATGGAGGTCGGCGGCGAGGCGCGCGACGTCGGCCCCCTCGACGCCATCCTCATCCCGCCCGGCGCCCGGCACACCCTCGCCAACACGGGGGCTGAGCCGCTCGTCTTCCTCTGCTGCTGCGCGCCGCCCTACTCCCACGACGACACGCTGCTCGACTAGCCCGGGAGTTCTTGCGATGGAGGGAGCCGCGTGGGGGAGGAAGCCCCTCTTCCCAAGGAGGGCTTCCTCCCCCGCAAATCAGCCATTTCTCACAGCAGCGCCGTGCTGAAGTAGCGTTCGGCCCGGTCGGGCAGCACGGTGGCGATGTTGCCCTTCACCCTGCGGGCGAGCTGGCGCGCCCCCCACACGTTGGCCCCCGACGAAATGCCCACCAGCAGCCCGAAATCGCGGCCCAGCTCGCGTGTCGTCTCGATGGCGTCCTCGTCGGTCACCTCCACCACCTCGTCAATGAGCTTCACATCCAGCACGGCCGGGATGAAGCCGTCGCCGATCCCCTGAATCTGGTGCAGGCCCGGCTCGTGGCCCAGGATCGCCGACACCCCCTTCGGCTCCACCGCCACGATGCGCGTGCCCGGCCTGTGCTCGCGGAGGAACCTGCCCACCCCCTGAAGCGTGCCGCCGCTGCCCACGCCCGCCACGAAACACGCGATGTCGCCCGTCATCTGGCGCCACAACTCGGTCGCCGTCTCCTCGTAGTGGCAGCGCGGGTTGTCGGGGTTCTCGAACTGCTGCGGCACGAAGACGCGCGGGTCGTTCGCAGCCATCTCCTGCACCCGCCGCACGGCGCCGGCGATGCTCTCGCGGTCGGGCGTGAGAATCAGCTCCGCCCCCAGGGCCTTGATGAGCTTCTTGCGCTCCTCGCTCATCCCCTCAGGCATCACGATGCGCACCCTGTAGCCCTTGAGGCGGCCCACCAGCGCCACCCCGATGCCCGTGTTGCCCGAGGTGGGCTCGACGATGATCGAGTTGCGCTTCAGCCGCCCGTCGCGCTCCGCCCCCTCGATCATCGCGCGCGCCACGCGGTCCTTGATGCTGCCCCCGGGGTTCAGATACTCCGCCTTCGCGAAGATTCGCTCCCCCTTCAGCCGCAGCAGCGGCGTGTTGCCAATCAGGTCCAGAATGTTATCCGTGAGCATGGCCCGGCCCTTCGTGCAATGCCCTGGTCATAGAGACAACGCCACGCCTATTCTCGCGCTCTCGGTCTCCCGGGTCAAGGCCCTGCTGGGCGGCGACATGCGAACCGACACCAGCCTCGGCGGCGGCGTCTGGCGAGGCATCCGGTGGGGCTTGCAGCTTCCCCCAACATGTTGACAGCTCGCACTTGCATGTTGATGGGGTGCAACGCGCCATAAGTATCTATTTATCAAATAGAAACGAACCGGCTCTGGCCATGCGAACGGCCGGACGCTGCCGGGCGTCAACATGAGCGAAGCGAGGCGACCAGGAGGCCGTCAAGTCCGAACGATCATTACTGCGTAAACCCTTGCGGAATAATAAGTAATGGCACTGCCAAATGCGGCTGACGACGGCTGGTAAAGTGGCATGCTATTTGCTTTCGTAAAGCTCGCTGTTGTAAGAACAAGGTTGCCACAGCGATGCATGTGCAGCCGGACGCCCCAGAAGGAGTAACAGCACCATGAGATCCTCTCGCCTCGTCGCTCTCGCCATTCTCTTCGCCATCGCGGTCCTCGGACCCTCCGCTCAGGCCGGACCCTACCCGGGTTGGGACCTGCGGATGATTGACGTGACGAGCAACCCGAACGCCCTGCCGGACACTGTGCCCTACGGCGACAGCGCCATTGGAGGGCCATATCCTGGCGGCCTCACCGTGACCTTTGACAACCGGGTCCATTACAGCAGCCCCGACTGGGGCACCGGCGGCAACTATGGCATCAACAGCCTCTATCCCAGCGGCACCAACTCCACCGACTCCTTCATGCTCAAGGCTTCGGCCGATGTCACAATCCCCGCAGGCACGTGGACCGTTGGCTGGGGCAGCGACGACGGCGGCATGCTCCGCATCAACGACCCCTCCGTAGTCTTCACCACCCGCTACGGCACCTACTATGACGCTGGCTGGCCGGCAGAGCCCGGCAACAACACGGTGAGCTCCAATCAGTGGCGTGGCCACACCTGGACGGGCGGTACGTTCACCCTCGCGGCCCCCCTCTCGACGACCATGGATGTTTTCATGTTCGAGGGCGGCGGCGGCGACTCCCTCGAGATCGGCATGGCTTCCGGCACCGTGACCGGTGTGCTGCCACTGCTGGTGAATGGCCTCAATGGCTGGTCCATCACGGGCAACGTCGCGCCCACCCAGCCTGTCACCTACCGAATCCAGGGCGGCTCCGCCTCGGGCAATGCCTCGGTCACCGGCTACCTGTCGAGCTCCCAGGCTGCCGCAGGCACCCAGTTCATGGGCCCGGTGGCGGGCAATCCCGCCACCGCCACCGGCGTGTTCAATATGCCCGAGAACACGCTGCAATACGTCCACATTGACGCCAGCGGCGTTCCGGGCGCCGGCAGCCCGCCGAACTCCCCGTGGCTCGAGGTCACCCTCACGGCCCCCGTGGGGTGGATCTTCACGCAAACGGGGAATCAGTACCTTACCACAAACGCCGCCACGTGGACGCCCCTGAGCGACCCGTGGGGGAACGTCCAGACCCTCACCCTCACCCCCTACAACATCGCCGCCCCCAGCCCCCCCTCCTCGGGCCACGCGCCCGGCGCTCAAGCCATCTGGGCGTGGGACGACCAGGGCAACGCCCTGACGCGCGAGTACTGGGAAGCCGCCGCCACCATCACCCAGGGGGCCTGGTCCGTCATCCAGCCGCCTGACCAAGGCGTGAATCAGCCCGCCGGCCTCTCCGCCCACATCGTGCGGGTGGACAGCAACCTCGACAATCTCAGCCAGGTGGACGCCGCCCTCAACCTGCGCAAGAACCAGCCCAACCACAGCGTCTCGCAGGCCTTCGTCGGCGCGAACGGACTCGCCCGCGCCGACTTCGACACCGAGGGCAACTTCGGCACCCCCGTGGGCTTCCTGCCCGGCGACCAGCACAGCGGCGGCGCCAATCCCGAAGACTACGCGATGCGCGTCACCGCCTACATCCAGACCACCTCCCCTAACGAGACCTGGACCTTCGCCGTCAGCGGCGACAACCGCTTCTACTTCAACGTCGGCGGCATCGAGTTCGCCCGCAGCGAATCCGTTGTCGGCGCCTCGCCCATCCTCGCCCCCATGATCTTCCCCACGCCCGGCTACTACCCCCTGTCGCTCGTCTGGGGCAACCGCGACGGCGCCGGCGGCTGGGAGATCAGCTACGCCCCAGGCATCCAGTCCACCTTCAGCACGGGCACCTTCAGCGTCCTCGGCACCGGCGCGCTGCCCGTCTTCCAAAACCCCGCCGCCCTGGGCAACATGGCCAACGTCGGCGCCAACGACCTCACCGGCGCCGTCTACACTGGCGCCATCACCCCGGCGGCCGACGGCTTCCGCGTGCAGCAGGCATTCCCTGGCGTCGCCATGGGCAATGTCAGCCAGTCCATCGCCTACTACGCCGACAAGATCATCCAGAACGGCAACACCACGCTCTACAACGTCGGCGGCGTCGCTGTGACGCCCATCACGGACTTCCACGATTCCGGCGGCACGGGCAACTTCAACTACAACAACCCCCTGCCCGCCAACACGGCCGCCGACGACGACAACTACGCCACCCGAATCAACGGCCTTGTCTACATCCCCGCCCCCGGCACCTACGGCGTGGCCGTGGGCACCGACGACAGCTTCTACCTCCGCGTGGGCAACCAGGTGCTGGGCCGCTTCGATGGCGGCCGCGGCCTGAACAGCGGCACGGCCAACTACATGTACGCCAGCTTCGCCCAGGCCGGCCTCTACCCCCTCGAATTCTACCATCACGAGGGCGGCGGCGGCTCGGGCATCGAAATCTCCTTCGGCGGCAACACCAGCCTCATCCTGCCCTCCACCCGTAACCCGGCAGGCAACGGCTACACCCCCGACTGGACAGGTTTCGCCTACGCCGTCACCCCTGTGGCCGAGCTCCAGGCGGAGGTCCTCACCATCAAAGGCAAGGCATTCGGCCTCGTCCCCGCCCTCGGCAACCTCACCGTCAACCCCGAAAAGTGGCAGCTCTTCAGGCAGCGCCAGGTGGACCAGGTGGTCCCCGGCCTCATGGGCATCAAGTACAACCGAACCAACGGCAACCCCTGGGACGACACCTGGCCCGTCATCGCCCAGGAGATGTTCTTCGTCCCGCCCTCGCCCTACACGGTCTTCAACATCCCCGACGGCGCGGGCTATGGCTTCCAGACGAACACCCAGGGCGACAACATCGGCGCCCGATGGATCGGCTACCTCAACTTCCCCAGCGCCGGCAACTGGAACTTCCGAATGGACACCGACGATATCTCGTGGATTTTCATAGATATTGACGGGGACTACGACATCCCCGGTCCTGGCTACCACATCTTCGAGCCCGGCGAGGCGGCCCCCGGGAACCAGGCCTGGACCGTGATCTGGAACGGCGTCAACATCCCCTCCCCGGGCCTCCGCCGCGTGGAGTTCCGCTCCGTCGAGGGCGGCGGCGGCGAGTGGACGCAGCTCCAGTGGCAGGGACCCACCGATCCCGGCCTGTCCTTCATCCCCGGCAGCGCCTTCTCCTGGATCTGGCCCGCCGGCACCTGGGAGCTCATCGCCAGCGGCGCGTTCGACGACATCGGCAACCTGCTGGCCTTCGAAGACATGATGACGTTTGACTTCGGCACCACCGAGACCCTGCGGCTCCAGGTGGACATTGCCGGCCTCACAGCGGTCTACGAAGGCACCTTCCTCTTCGTCCCCGAGCCGGGCACGATGCTGCTCCTGGCTGGGGGCCTGCTGGCCGCAGCCACACGCCGGCGGCGCAATCGTCGCTGAACCGCCGGCGCTGTTCCATCGAGCGGAAGGGGCGGGTGGTGTCGCCACTCGCCCCTTCGCCGTTCTGCCCCCGCGGCTGGGCGGGCTCTCCGCCACCGCTAGCGTCGCTCAGAGGCGGGCTCGGGCGGCCCGTGCACGGGCACAAACCTGTCCGTTACTGCAAACAGGAGTCAGGCAGCGCCGACAAGGCCCAGAAGGCGCAGATCCCGAAGCCGTCTAGCCATAAGCCGCACCCAGCAAAGGACTAACAGCGATTGCGTCGCACTGCGCGTGACGGCGAGGCCACCTCCGATGCTTCGGTCTGTCTGATAAAGCCGAAACCGAGCTATCCTGTATCCACGCACGGCGAACGTAAGTGCCAGATTTCCTAAGAGATAGAATTGCCCACGCCTATGGCATTAGCGGCACGGAAATTGCTAAACTAAGACTACCTGCGCGTTGCGAAGCCTGGGCTCCCCTGTTGCGAGCCGCTCCGCGGCGCTGCTAGCTGACCCCGATTGCTCTGGAAGGAGACCCCCGGATGCGCGGCCTGCGCAGCATGCTTCCAGTTCTCACCCTCCTTGCGCTTATCCTCCTGGCCACCCCTGCAAGTGCCAGCCTCGTGGCCTACTACAAGTTCGACGACTCAGGCAACCTGGGCCGCGACTATGGCCCCTGGGCCGCCTCGGGCTACTACACCGCCACCAACTCCGGCGTAGCCTACAACGCCGGCGGCTATACGGCCGGCGCGGGCGACTTCGATGGCGGCGACGACTACCTGCGCCTGCCCGTCACCGGCCGCCTCAACGCCCTCCAGGCCAACCCCTACACCATCATGGCCTGGATCAACCCCAACATGGTTCCGCCCGCAGGGGCCGCCGACGCCAACACGGCCCACTACGGCATCATCAACAAGGCGGGCTACCACTCGGGCCTCCGCTACCTGGGCGCCAACGCCGGCGCCAACGCCCAGAAGGTCCAGGGCGAAGGCTGGCTCGCCACCGGCCCCACCTCGTACGCCGCACAGTCCACCGGCACCGCCGCTCCCGCTGCCTGGACCCACACCGCCGCCGTCGTGAACCCCCAGGCGGGCACCATGACCATTTACGTGAACGGCGTGGCCGGCCCCACGGTGAACTGGACGCCTGGCGCCCCCTACAACTACGGCACGGGCACCTGGACCATCGGCAACGCGAACCCCGGCGCCGGCACCTATCGCTGGCCGATGAACGGGCGGATTGACGAGGCCGCCTTCTTCGACCACGCCCTCAGCCCCGCCGAGATCGCCAGCATCGCCGCCGGCGCATCGCCCACCACCATCGTCAGCGGGGCCATCACCCCCACCGGCCTGTGGCGCTTCGAGGGCGCCCACGGCACCCCCGTGGGCACCGTGGTCAACACCCTCAACCCCGGGTTCCTCGACGGCGTCGGCGAATCCAGCGCCAGCTACTCCAGCTACGTCCCCTCCCGCCGCATTTACGACCCCATCAGCGGCACCACCTACGTCAACACCTCCTCGCTCAACATGGCCCCCGGCGCCGTCCGTGTCCTCAGCGACCCCGCCCTCCAGGCCGGCAACTTCACCGTCGAGGCCTTCCTGCGCATCGGCGGCGACCAGGGCGGCTACCCGGCCTTCGTGAGCCACCGCAACGCCACGCCGCTGGGCTGGCAACTGGACATTGACCCGAACGAGGCCCTGCGCACGCGCTTCGACTCCGCGGCGGCGCAGAACCAGGTCGTGGGCGGCGGCGCCCTGGGCACCGGCGTGTGGAACCACACCGCCGTCACCTACGACAGCGCGACCAAGCAGATCCGCCTCTACCGCAACTACGTCAACGCCTACACCGGCACCCTCAACGGCAACTCGTCGGACGTCACGGCGATCGTGGCCGACTTCCTGATGGGCGCCGGCAGCGGCTGGCCGGCCGGCACCTACCTCGACGAGGTGCGCTTCACCCCCCAGGTGCTCGACCCGCCCCAGTTCCTCCAGCTCCTGGGCGTGCCCGTCACCTACCGCATCACCGCCGCCACGCAGACCGGCAACGCCAGCGTGGACGCCTACGTGGCCGAGCTCGACACGGTGGTCGGCAACCAGTTCGCCGGCACCGGCACCGGCAGCCCGTCCGTCACCGTCACCGGCAGCGTCACCCTGCGCGAGGGCGCGCTCGACTTCCTGCACATCAAAGCCGCCGGCACCGGCTCGGCCGCCGGCTCGGCCCCCTACATGGCCGCCACCTTCACCACCCCCATGGGCTACATCTTCCAGGAAACCGGCACCCAGTACCTCACCACCAACGCCGCCACCTGGAGCACCCTGAGCGACCCCTGGGGCAACATCCAGCAGGTCACCCTCGCCCCCTACAGCGTCGGCTCGCCGAACCCCGCCCTCACCGGCCACGCCCCCGGCACCCAGGCCATCTGGGGCCAGGACGAGAACACCGGCGACGCCTACACCCCCACCTACTTCAGCACCGGCGCCACCGTCATCCAGGGCGCCTGGTCCGTCATCGGCGGGCGGCTCGACAGCATTCAGCAGCCCCAGGGCCTCTCCGCCCACATCGTGCGCGTGAACGGCGACCTCAATAACCTCACCGACACCGACAACGCCCTCGCCCTCCTGCCCAACCAGAACAACCACAACGTCTCCCAGGTCACCGCCGTGAGCCGCGCCGACCTCGAGACCAGCAACACCACCGGCCGGGGCAACTATACCAACCCCGCCGGCTTCCTCCCCGGCGCGCACAACACCGCCGCCGACGCGCCCGGCGAGGACTACGCGGTTCGCCTCGCCGGCTACGTCTACGCGCCCAGCGACGGCTATGTCCGCACCTTCGCCGTCGGCGGCGACGACCGCTTCTACTTCAAGGTCGGCGACGTCGAGTTCGCCCGCTCCGAGGCCGTCGTCGGCGCCCCGCCCATGCTCGCCCAGATGACCTTCCCCCAGGCCGGCTACTACCCCATCGAACTCGTGTGGGCCAACCGCGGCGGCGCCGGCAACCTCGAAATCAGCTCGATGGACGGCTTCCAGACGACCTGGAGCGCCGCCACCTTCGCCATCCTGGGCACCGACCCCAACTACCCCGTCTACCAGCGGCCCAGCGGAGTGCCCAACCCCGCCTCGGCAGGGGCCAACACCGTCGGCGGCGCCGTCTACGCCGGCGGCGTCGAGGGCAGGCCCGACGGCTTCCGTGTCCACCAGGCCTACCCCGCCAGCCACGGCGGCGCCAACCCCGGCGACGCCGCGGCCGCCCTGGCCTTCTTCGCCGACAAGGCCATCGCCAACGGCGACCCCACCCAATACAACCTCGGCGGCGTCGTCGCCCTCCGCACCCGCCTCGACATGCACGACACCAACCAGGCCGCCGCCGGCAACTTCTCGCCCACCGACCCCTTCCCCATCGACAACTTCAACACCACCTACAACCCTGCCACCAACACCTACGGGTCGGCCAACGTGGCCAACAACAACTTCGTCACCCGCATCAACGGCCTCCTCTACATAGACGAGCCCGGCACCCGCGCCTTCACCGTGGGCACCGACGACGGCTTCTACCTGCGCATCGGCAACCAGGTCCTGGGGCGCATCACCGGCGGCCGCGGCATCCCCGCCGGCACCGCCAACTACGTCTACGGCTATTTCCCCGAAGCCGGCCTCTACCCCTTCGAGTTCTACCACTACCAGGGCACCGGCGGCGCCGGCCTCGAACTCGGCCAGGGCGGCACCACCAACCTGATCCTGCCCATCACACGCAACCCCGCCGATGCCTCCAACGGCTTCTCGACCGACTGGAGCGCCATCGCCTACAGCGTCGCGCCCGTCGCCAAACTTCAGGTCTACTCCACCACGCTCCAGGCCCAGGCCTTCGGCGACGTGCCCGGCCTCGGCGCGGCCGTGAACCCCGAGCAGTGGTTCCTCCTGCGCCAGACGCCCAACAGCGTGCCCGGCGCCGCCGGCCTGCCGATCCAGGGCCTCCGCGGCACCTACTACGACTTCGCGTTCAACCAGACCGTGGACAACACCTGGCCCCCCACCGACGCCCCGCCGATCCCCGTGCTGGGGTACCGCAACGACCTGAACGCCCCCGGCAGCGTCTTCAACTTCGCCGCCGGTTTCGCCAGCGCCTTCGTGGTCTCGCGGCCCGGCTCCCCCACCAACCCCGCCGGCGCCAACGACTACTTCGGCGTCCGCTGGCAGGGCTTCATCAACATCCCCCGCACCGGCAACTACAGCTTCCAGATGCAGGCCGACGACCGCGCCTGGATGTTCATAGACCTCAACGGCGACCTGGCCTTCGGCCCCGGCGAATCGCCCGCTGGCCAGCCCGTCGTCTGGTCGAACTGGATGCAATGGAACAACGTCTTCCTCACGGCGGGGCTGCACTGGGTCGAGTTCCGCTCGCGCGAGTGGAGCGGCGGCGAAACGGCCACGTTCCAGTGGATGATGCCGGAGGGCGGCGCCTTCGCCAACATCCCCGCCGAGTACTTCATCAACATCCAGGGCTGGGAAGTCCTTGCCTACGGCAGCGGCGCCGTGGGCGATCTGGCCAACTTCGCCGACCTGATGACGTTCGACTTCGGCTCGACCCAGACGCTGCGGCTGGTCACCCAGATCGCCGGCCTCACGGCCTACTACGAGGGCACGTTCACCTTTGTCCCCGAGCCGGGCACGCTGCTGCTCCTGGCCGGGGGCCTGCTGGGCGCCGCCACGCGCCGCCGGCGCAACCGCCGCTGAGCGCCAGTCCCCATCAAGCGGGCGGATGGGCCCCTCCCGTCCGCCCGCTCGCGTCCACCGTCTACATCCAGGCGATCAGGGTTTGGCGATCCCGACGCGGCAGCCGCTGGGGAGCGTGCGACGCGGGCTGCGGCGCCGGCGAAGCCTCGCCATAACCATATATGTATCAATGCCTTACGCCCACAGCCATTCCCGGCCCCATACTTGCTCATCCCGCAGATGAACAGGAATGGCCGGAACCGCGAAGATCGCCGATCCTCGCCCTTCTGTCCATACTTGCTCACTTCCCCCCTCACAGGGTTGAGCAAGTATGGGCAGTGTGCGCGCCCCAGACGCTCGGCAGTGCCCTCCCCAGGAACCCCCAGGTCAGCAACGAGAGGGCACGCCCACCCCCTGCACCGACAAGCCGAGGCAGGACCGCCAAACCACGAACAACCCACATCCGGCGCGCGTGGCTGGGGCGGGGCATCTGTGCTGTCTGATAGTTCGGACATCCGATACCCCGTTCCACCGATTCAGACGGGACGCCTGCGTTGCACCTTCCGCCCTGCATGTCCCACTGCCCCAAAGACAAGGGGCGAGCGTGCCCTGCCGGACGTATAGTTCTTGCTGTATGGGACAGCGGACTCCGAGCCTGGAGGCCGATCCGGGCAAGCTGACCGATAGAAATCGCAAGTGACCAGCAACGTGTTCGTTACGTGACGGCGAAATCTGGGTGAGTCCATCCGCTGCGGCTGGCACGCTCTTTGCTATGCAAACCTATGCCTGTTGCTCCCCATAGTGGCCGGATCGCTCTCGCCCACCCCCGGCGGGCAGAGGCACTGAACAGGGGAATCCCCAATGAGAGTCCGCCCATCAATCGCCTGTGTTGGCCTTCTCGCCATCACCGTGCTCCTGGCCTTCAGCGCCGCCCACGCCGGGCCCTATCCCGGCTGGGACCTGCGCATGATTGATACGACGGGAAACATAGACAACACCACCAACGCTCTCACACTCCTCAGCAGCCCCATCGGTGGCCCCTACGGCGCCTGGACGGCTACGCTCGATCGCACGCTCGGCTACACAACGCCCGACTGGGGCACGGGGGGGGGCTACGCCTTCAACCAGGTCTACCCCAGCAACGTGAACTCGACCGACACCTTCGCCCTGAGAGCCACCGCTGACCTTATCATCCCCGCTGGCACCTGGACCGTCGGCTTCGCGAGCGACGACGGGGGCCACCTCGTCATCCCCGGCATCACATTCACCAGCGTATACAACAACACCGGCGTCGGCGGCGTGGGCACCGACAACGTGCGGTTCGAGGCGGGCCGTGGGATCGCCTGGACGGGCGGCACCTTCACGCTCGGCGCCCCCCTGGCCACCACCATCGCCGTGTCGCAGTGGGAGAACGCCGGCGGCGACGGCCTCGAGATCGGCATGAGCCCCGGCACCGTCACCGGCACTCTCGGCCTCCTCACCGACGGCGTCTCCGGCTGGTCCGTGACCCGCTACACGGCGCCCATGCAATTCGTGAACTACAGGATCCAGGCCGGCTCGGCCTCGGGCAATGCCTCGGTGACCAGCTACCTCTCCTCCTCGCCCGGCGTGGCGGGCACCGTGTTCGCAGGCCCCACGGCCGCCAACCCGGCCACGCAGAGCGGCAGCATCCCAATGCTCGAGAACACCCTGCAATACATCCACATAGACGCCAGCGGCATCGTGGGCGCCGGAGCGCCCCCCAACTCGCCCTGGCTCGAAGCATCCTTCACGGCACCCCCCGGCTGGATCTTCTCGCAGACCGGCAACCAGTACCTCACCACCAACGCCGCCACGTGGACCATGCTCAGCGACCCCTGGGGCAACATCCAGTCGGTCAACGTCGCAGAATACAACGTCGGCGCCCCCAGCCCATCGCCCTCGGGCCACGCGCCCGGCGCCCAGGCCATCTGGGGCTGGAGCGAGGACGACGGCACGGTGCTCACCCGAGGCTACTTCCAGGGGGAGGCCACGCTGACCCAAGGTGTGTGGACAGTCTTCGGCACCCCCGTGGGCAGCATCCAGCAGCCCCAGGGCCTCTCCGCCCATATCGTGCGGGTGGACAACAACCTCGACAACCTCGGCCTGGTGGACACGGCGCTCACCCTGCGGCCCGGTCAAGCGAACCACAGCGTCTCCCAGGTCACGTCGCTTGGCACCGCTCACCTCGACACCGCGGGCAACTACGCGAACCCCGCCGGCTATCTCCCCGGCGACCAGCACAGCAACTCGAGCCCCAACCCCGAAGACTACGCCGTCCGGCTCGCCGGCTACGTCTACGCGCCGAGTGCGGGCTACCAGCGCACCTTCGCCCTGAGCGGCGACGACCGCTTCTACTTCAAGGTTGGCGACGTCGAGTTCGCCCGAACGGAGGCCGCCGTCGGCAACCCGCCTTACCTGGCCCAGATGACCTTCCCTCAGGCCGGCTACTACCCGATCGAACTGGTCTGGGCAAACCGCGGCGGCGCCGGTGGCCTCGAAATCAGCTCGGCCGCCGGGGCGCTCTACTCCTGGGATTCCACGACCTTCCAGATCCTCGGCAGCGACGTGAATTACCCCGTCTACCAGCGGCCCTCTGGTGTTCCAGCCCCCAGCGAGGCCGGGGCCAACCCGTCCGGGCTGGGCGTCTACACCGGCGCCATCCAGGGCGCGCCCGACGGTTTCCGCGTGCAGCAGGCCTACCCGACCAGCCACGGCGGAGCGAACCCGGCCAGTGCCGACAACTCGTACACCTTCTTCGCCGACAAGGTGGTCCAGAACGGCGTGGCCACGAACTTCAACGTCGGTGTGGTGGCCAACCGAACCAACATGGACATGGTGGACCCCCAAGGGGCCTTCGGCGGCAACTGGGGCACCAACACCGCATACCCGATCGACAACCGCGACGCCGCCTACAACCTCGTGGCGGCGAAGCCCGACGACAACTTCGTCACCCGCATCAACGGCCTCGTCTACATTGATGCGCCCGGCACGCGTGCGTTCACGGTGGGCAGCGACGACGGGTTCCATCTGCGCATCGGCAACCAGATCATCGTCCGCCGGCCCGGCAGCGGCGCCACCCCGGGCGGCACGGCGAACTACGGCTACGCCTACTTCCCGGCGGCCGGCCTGTACCCCTTCGAGTTCTACCAGTACGAGGGCACGGGCGGCTCGGGCGTCGAGATCGGCCGTGGCGGCACCACCAACCTCATTCTCTCGTCCACACGGAACCCGGCCGATGCGTCGAACGGCTTCACGGTGGACTGGGCGCCGGTCGCCTACAGCGTCACGCCCGTCGCGCAACTCCAGACCTACTCCACGACTCTCCAGGCCCAGGCCTTCGGCTCGGCTCCCGGGCTCGTGGGCGACCCGACCATCCAAGGAGCGGTCAACCCCGAATACTGGTTCCTCCTGCGCCAGACGGCCAACAGCGTGCCCGGCGCCGCCGGCCTGCCGATCATGGGGCTCCGCGGCACCTACTACGACTTCGCGAACACCCAGACCGTGAACAACACCTGGCCCCCGACCGACGCGCCCCCGATTCCCGAGCTTGGGCGCCGAAACGACCTGACAACCTTCGGCAGCGTCTTCAACTTCGCCGGCGGCTTCGCCAGCGCCCTCGTGCCCTCGCGGCCCGGCTCCCCCACCAACCCCGCCGGCGCCAACGACTACTTCGGCGTCCGCTGGCAGGGCTTCATCAACATCCCCCGCACCGGCAACTACAGCTTCCAGATGCAGGCCGACGACCGCGCCTGGATGTTCATAGACCTCAACGGCGACCTGGCCTTCGGCCCCGGCGAATCGCCCGCTGGCCAGCCCGTCGTCTGGTCGAACTGGATGCAATGGAACAACGTCTTCCTCACGGCGGGGCTGCACTGGGTCGAGTTCCGCTCGCGCGAGTGGAGCGGCGGCGAAACGGCCACGTTCCAGTGGATGATGCCGGAGGGCGGCGCCTTCGCCAACATCCCCGCCGAGTACTTCATCAACATCCAGGGCTGGGAAGTCCTTGCCTACGGCAGCGGCGCCGTGGGCGATCTGGCCAACTTCGCCGACCTGATGACGTTCGACTTCGGCTCGACCCAGACGCTGCGGCTGGTCACCCAGATCGCCGGCCTCACGGCCTACTACGAGGGCACGTTCACCTTTGTCCCCGAGCCGGGCACGCTGCTGCTCCTGGCCGGGGGCCTGCTGGGCGCCGCCACGCGCCGGCGGCGCAACCGCCGCTAGGCGGTACGCGCTGGGATACGATGCCTCGTCCTGTCTTGCTGACAGGCATCCGGAACCCTGTACGGAGGGGCCAAATCACCTAAGTCATTGCACGGCAAGTAGAAACGGCTCAGAACCCTCTGCATGGACGTGCATGGCGGCCCGATTCAGTCAGCCGGAGTGGAAAGTCTGCGCAACTGATCCGCACCGCACCCCCTACAGTCTGGGCGTGTAAATCAGATTATTTCTCGACTTGGGCGAAATCGGCAGCGGCCCTGTCGCCAGCGAGTGCATGGCATGTGATTTGCTTCACTGACCCATGTAGATGGGCGTGGTGCGCGCCCGGTGGCACTCAAAGCATTGCGGATGCTCAGGAAAGGGTGATGATGCGGTACCGCCATCTGAGTTGGCTTCCCCTGCTCTCCGCGCTTCTAACTTTGGGAATGGTCGCCGCGCCCGGCACGGCTCATGCCGGGCTGTGGAGATTCGAGGGAAACCCGGGCGACCCTGTAGGCGTCGTGCCCAACGCCACCCCAGCCGATGGCATGCCCAACGCCACTGGCAGCGGCACCGCCATCTACTCAGCCCTGATACCTGGCGCGCTGATCTTGGACCCCTTGACCGGCCTGATGTACGCAAACACATCCTCCCTTGCCATGGGCGCCGGGTCCGGCTTGGTCACTGCTCTGGATAATGCGGTCTTCGACGCAGCCACCAGCTTCACTATCGAGGCATTCGTTCGGCTTGGCTCCAGCCCCGGTGCCACGTACCCTGCGTACGTCGCCCGGCGGTACGATGCCGGCGGAGGCTCTTATCGCGGCTGGCAACTCGACAAGAGCAACACCCACGCCGGCCGCGCGCGGGTGGACACGTCATCGGCCCAGAACCAAGTGGTCACCGCCGGCACCATGGCGGCCGACAACTGGTATCACACGGCCCTCAGCTACGACGCTACTACCGGCCTGCTGAAGTACTACTTCAACTACACGACGATCGCCACGGCGACCCTCTCCGGCTATCCGGGGACCTCGAGCCAGCTCTCGAACATCGCCGCGGACCTGGTGATGGGCTCCGCCTCGGCCGACTGGGGCACGAACGCCGCGGTGGACGAGGTGCGCCTCACCCCCCTGGCGATTGCCAGCCAGGGCTTCCTGCGCACCACGGGTCTCTCGGGCAACTACCAGATGCAGGTCGGCTCGGCCTCGGGCAACGCCTCGCTGGCCGCTTACATCTCGCCCGACAATCTCTCGGTCGGCACGCCCCTGGTCGCCATGGGCACCGGCACCCCGACACGGCTCGCGACCGGCACCGTTGGCCTGTCGGTGGGCGTGACCAACTATCTCCAGGTTGTGGCAGGCGGCGGCTGGGATAGCCAGTACCCGCCGAACTCACAGGCCCCCTGGCTGGCGACCACCCTCACGGCCCCCCTGGGCTACGTCTTCGCCGAAACCGGCAACCAGTTCTTCAGCACCTCGACAGCCACCTGGTCGGCGCAGGACCTCCCGTGGGGCACATTCGGCGCCAGCGCCCTGGCCGTCTACGGCGTCCCCTCGCCGAACCCGGCGATGAGCGCCGGCTTTGCGCCGAACGCGCAGGCCATCTTCGCCCTCGACGAAAACCAGGGCAACGTGCTCAACCCCACCTACTTCAGCGCCCCGTTCACCCTCCAGCAGGGCGCGTGGACGGTGCTCGGCGCGCCCGAACAGAACCCGGGCACGCCGCAGGGCCTCTCCGCCCACATCGTGCGCGTGCGGGGCGACATCGTGGACCTGGCGGGCGCCGACGCCGCGCTCGCGTTGCGTCCCGGCGTGGGCATCCACGACGTCTCGCAGGTGCTCTCTATCGCCCGGGCCGACATTGACACCGGTGGCAACTACGCCAACCAGGTGGGCCTGCTGGCCGGCGCCTATCGCGGCGGCGGGTCGCCCGACGACTACGCCATGCGGGTCGCAGGCTACATCTACGCCGAGCAGGGCGAGACCCGCACGTTCGCCGTCCGCTCCGACGAGGCGTACTACTTCAAGATCGGCGGCACCGAGCTCCTGCGCTACAGCGGCGCTGCCGCCTACAACGACCCTACGGCGGTGGCCATCACCTTCCCCGCCGCCGGCTACTACCCCCTGGAGCTCGTGTGGACCAACTACAGCGGCGCCGGCTACGCCGAGATCAGTTCCAGCCCCGGCTATCGCGCCGCGTGGGACTCCACCAACTTCGTGGTGCTTGGCAACGACCCGAACTACCCTGTCTACCAGAATCCCGGCGCAATGCCGAACGACTTCACCGGCACGGTGGCCGAGAGCGCCGGCCCCGCGTTCGTGCCCGGCGCCATCCAAACGCCCACGGGCGACGGCTTTGTCTTCCGCGTCGTGCAGGACGCTGCCGCGGCGCCCCGCTACAACTGGTCGGGCCGGTACCTCATGGACAACTATGAGGGTGGCACCCCCGCGGCGCCCGTGGTGACGAAAATCGTGGACTACTACGATCCCCAGAGCGGCAGCACCGGCAACTTCAATGCCTCGCCCGTCACTGCCCCCTGGCCCCACAACACGGCGGCGGACGACAACGAGTTCGCCGCCCGCGCCTCGGGCCTCATCTACTTCGACCAGCCCGGCATCTACTCGTTCGCCACGGGCAGCGACGACAGCTTCCGCCTGCGCATCGGCAAACAGGTGATCGGCGAGCGCCTGAGCGGCACCGCCACGGGCGACGTGAACATGATGTACATCAATATCCCCCAGGCCGGCCTCTACCCCATCGAGCTCACGTACCACGAGGGCACGGGCGGCTCCAGCCTGGAGTTCTCGCACGGCGGCTTCGGCGTGGGCCGCATCCAGAGCCTGCTCGTCACCAGCCGCAACGCCAACACCGCCGGCTTCAACCGCGACTTCGGCGCCCAGGTCTACAGCGTCGAGCCGATCGCCGAACTGACCACCTACAGCACCACGCTCCAGGCCAAGGTCCTCACCAACGTGCCCGCCCTCAACGGCGGCACGCAGTTGCCCGTCGAGCGCTGGGCGCTTCAGCGCCTCGTGCGGCCCACCATTGACATCAACAACGACGGCATTCCCGACGCTCACCCCGGCCTGTGGGCCAGCTACTACATCAGCGGCAGCGACGTGGGCCGCGTGACCCTGCCCGACGGCTCCCTGAGGCCCAACAGCTTCACCGGCGCGCGGCAGGAACTCACCAGCGGCGTCTTCAACTACTCCACCGCCAGCAAGTTCGGCTACGGCCTGCCCATCAACCCCTTCGGCGACACCGTGGATTGCGAGAACTACTTCCACGGGCGCTGGACCGGCTACCTCTACATCCCCACGGCCGGCACCTGGAGCTTCCACACCAACGCCGACGACTACTCGTGGATTTACCTCGACATTGACGGCAACGGCGACTTCCTCGGCGCCAACGAGCAGCCGGTCATCAGCGGGCGCGACGCCCGCATCAACAATGTCGCTTTGGGCGTCGGCTGGTACAAGGCGGTCTTCATGTCGCGCGAGGAGGGCGGCGCCGAGGACATGAAGGCCTGGTGGTCCCTCAATGGCGCGGCGGAGAGCTACATCCCCGCCCAGTACTTCGCCTTCGTGGGCGACCTGTGGCAGACCATTGCCAGCAGCGCCTCGATGGGCCTCTACCAGATCGGCGACCTCGCCAGCTTCGGCGACGTGATGGCCTTCGACTTCGGCTCCACCGAAACCCTGCGTCTGTCGGTGGACATTGCGGGCGCCATCGCCATCTATGAGGCCACGTTCACCTTCGTGCCCGAGCCCGGCACCCTGGTGCTGCTGGCGGGCGGCCTGCTGGCCGCCGCCACGCGCCGGCGGCGCAGCCGCCGTTAGGCCACCCACGAGCGTTGATGCATCAAGCCAAGGGGGGCGAGTGGCACAGCCGCTCGTCCCTCTGCCGTTCTGATGGCACCCGCGGGTGCAAGCGGCCGTGCCAGGCGGCAGTCGGGTGAGACCTCCCCAGAGATGGCCTCGAACTCCTCGCATTCCTGCCGTCGTCTCGCGCTTGACTTCCGCTCTCCGCTGCGCCATTCTGGCCCCATTGCTTCATAACCCATTGATGAACGCTGACCAGACAGGAGCTTGGAATGAGGACATGGATTCTGCCGCTGGCCATCGTATCGCTGCCGTGGTGCGCGGGGGCGGCCGGCGAGCCGCCCGAGTCCAGGCAGGCCGCCGAGATCCTCAAGGCCACCGGCGTCCGTGGCGGCCTCATCGTTCATCTCGGTTGCGGCGACGGCAATCTCACGGCCGCATTGCGCGCGAGCGCAAGTTACCTCGTCCAGGGCCTCGACACTGACCCCGCGGCTGTCGGCAAGGCGCGCGAGCACATCCGATCCCTCGGCCTCTACGGCCCGGTCACGGCAGACCGCTGGGACGGCACGCGGCTGCCCTACGTGGACAACTCGGTGAATCTCCTCGTGGCCAGCGGCAAGGGCGAAGCGGCGGAGGATGAGCTTCTGCGGGTCCTCGCCCCCAACGGCGTAGCCTACCTCCGCGAAGGCGACGCCTGGAAGAAGATAGTCAAGCCGCGCCCGAAGGAAATGGACGACTGGACCCACTACCTCTACGATGCGAGCGGCAACGCCGTGTCGCACGACACCCTGGTGGGGCCGCCGCGTCGCCTCCAGTGGACGGGCAGCCCCCGCTGGTCGCGCCACCACGACCGCATGGCCAGCATGAGCTGCATGGTCTCCGCCAACGGCCGTTTCTTCTACATCATGGATCATGGCCCCATCGCCTCGGTGAACCTGCCGCCCGTCTGGGAGCTGGTGGCCCGCGACGCCTTCAACGGCGTGGTGCTCTGGCGGCGCCCCATCCCGCGCTGGAACACCCACCTGTGGCCGCTCAAGAGCGGGCCGGGACAAATCCCCCGGCGCCTTGTAGCTGTGGGCGAGCGCGTCTTCGTCACCCTCTCGCTTGACGCGCCTTGCTCGGCCCTCGATGCCGCAACCGGCGAGACCGTGCGCGACTACCCTGAATCGAAGAACTGCGAGGAGATCATCGCTTCCGACGGCACGCTCTTTCTCCTGGCCAGCGACAAGCCGAGCAGGTGGGCCGACTTCCGCCCCAAGGCAACCTATGTGTGGGACAACACGGGCCGCGCCAACCGCGAGTGGGCATGGGACGAGGAGCCGCGCCGCATCGTCGCCCTCGAGGCCGAGAGCGGCAAGCTCCTGTGGCAGAAAGACTCGCGCGTAGCCCCCCTCACGCTGGCGGCTGACAAGGAACACGTGGCCTTCCACGACGGCGAGAAGGTCGTCTGCCTCGACCGCCGCAGCGGCCAGCCGCTCTGGGCCTCCGACCCCGTCAGGCGCCGCCCCTCGCTCGCCGTCAGCTTCGGCCCCACCCTGGTGCTCCACCAGGATGTCGTGCTGTTCTCGGGCGGCGACCGCTCGATGACCGCGCTGGCCGCGAAGGATGGCAGGAAGCTCTGGACCGCGCCCCATCCCGCATCGGGCCATGCCTCACCCGAGGACCTGTTGGTCGTCGGCGGCCTTGTCTGGGCGGGCGCCATCGCCCAGGGCGGCGACAGCGGCGTCTTCACGGGCCGCGACCTCCACACCGGCGAAGTCAAGAGCGAGTTTCCGCCCGACCTCAAGACCTACTGGTTCCACCACCGCTGCTATCGCGCCAAGGCGACCGACAACTTCCTCATCCCCTCGCGCACCGGCATCGAATTCGTGGACTTCCGCGCGAAGCATTGGGATATCAATCACTGGGTCCGTAGCGGCTGCATCTACGGCATGCTGCCGTGCAACGGACTCGTGTACGCCTCGCCCCAGTCGTGCGGGTGCTACCTCGAGTCGAAGCTCTACGGCTTCACCGCGCTCGCTCCCGGCCCGAGAGTCAAGAGCCCAGAGTCGAAACTCGAAGAGGAGGGCCGCCTCGAGCGCGGCCCGGCGTACGAAGCCGTCGGCGGGAGGCCGTCGGCCGCCAGCCGTGAGGACGATTGGCCCACCTATCGGCACGACCCGGCCCGCAGCGGCGCAACGAAGGCCGCGGTGCCCGGCGAACTCAAGCAGGCGTGGGCGGCCGAGATCGGCGGCAAGCTCTCCTCGGTCGTCGTGGCCGAAGGCAAGCTCTTTGTCGCCTCGGTGGATGCTCACAGCATCCACGCCCTCGACGCGGCAACGGGCAAGGCCGCCTGGGCCTTCACGGCAGGCGGGCGGGTGGATTCGCCGCCCACCGTGTGGCAGGGCCGCGTGCTCTTCGGTTGCGCCGACGGATGGGTCTACTGCCTCCGCGCCGCCGACGGCGCGCTGGCTTGGCGCTTCCGCGCCGCCCCCCAGGACCTCCGCATCGGGGCCTTCGAGCAGCTCGAGTCCGTCTGGCCCGTCAGTGGCAGCGTCCTCGTCCAGAATGGCGTGGCCAGCTTCGTCGCGGGGCGTTCGATGTTCCTCGACGGCGGCCTGCGCCTCTTCCGCCTCGACGCGGCGACGGGCAGGAAGCTCTCCGAGGCCGTGCTCGACGACCGCGACCCCGAGTCGGGCGAGAACCTCCAGGTGCACGTGAAGGGCCTCGATATGCCCGTGGCCCTGCCCGACGTGCTCTCCAGCGACGGCAGGTTCCTCTACATGCGCTCGCAACGCTTCGATCTTGAGGGCAAGCGGCTCGAAATCCCACCGCGCCCCGCCACCGACCAGACGGGCGAAGGCGCCCACCTGTTCTCCTCCATCGGCTTCCTCGACGACACGTGGTTCCACCGCGGCTATTGGCTCTACGGCCGCAGCTTCACGTCGGGCTGGGGCGGCTGGTTCCGCGCCGCCCGCTACGCCCCCTATGGCCGCATCCTGGCCGTGGGCGACGAGGCGGTCTACGGCTACGGCCGCAAGCCCGAGTTCCTGGCGAACGCCGACGTGCTGGAGTACCGCCTCTTCGCCGCCAACAAGGCAGCAGACGATGCCGAGATGAAGCGCGTCTCGGCCGCGACGGGGCGCATAGACGCCACCTCGCCCCGGCGCAACGCCAGCGCGGCCGACTGGAAGTCGCGCAGCCGCTTCCCCGACGCCGAGCTGACCGCGCCGGCCACGAAATGGGCGCACAACCAGCCCTCCGTGATCGTTCGCGCGATGGTGCTGGCCGACAGCACGCTTTTCGTGGCCGGCCCGCCCGATGTGGTGGACGAGCGGCGGGCGATTCGGTTGCCCGACGAGAGGGACGTGCAAGAGGCCCTCGCCCGCCAGGCCGCCGCCCTCGAGGGCAAGCTCGGCGCGCGCCTGTGGGCCGTCTCGGCGGCGGATGGCAAGCCCATCGCGCGCTACAAGCTCGACTCGGCGCCCGTCCACGACGGCATGGCCGCGACGGGCGGCAAGCTCTTCATGGCGACGATTGACGGCAAGGTGGTGTGCCTCGCCGCCGACGGAGCGAAGGCCCTCGGCGCTGACGACGAGCCGCTCCAGACCATCGCCGACGAGCCGGCCCCGCCGCCCATCGTGACGAAGGAGAAGGACTTCGACCGCGTGGTGGGCTGCTCCGTGTTCGAATCGCCGCTCGGCTACCGTGTCCAGGGCCACGCCAAGGACGTAGCCGGCCTCGCCCTCAACAGGCTCAGGGCGCCGCTCAAGAAGAGAGCCGAGTTCAAGGCGAAGCTTAGAGCCGCGCCGGACGACGGCGGGCACCTGCTCAACGGCTTCATCGCATTCGGCGATGGCCCGCAGGACGCCAAGCTCGTCAAGTGCGGCGTCCGCATCATCGCCAAGAGCGCCCACATCGTCCAGGGGCCGATCAAGGGGTTCAAGGGCGTGGCCGAGAAGCTCGACATCAAGGGCGACGAGACCTTCGACCTGGCCGTAAGCGTGGACCTCGATGCCCAGAAGGTCGTCTTCAGGGTCCTCGACAAGACGCTGGAGGCCAAGCTCGCCCAGCCCCTGAAAGCCATCACCCACGTGGGCCTGTGCGTGGACAATGCGCTCGTGGACTTCAGCCCAGTCGCAGTGAGTGGGGAGTGACGAGGGATGAGACTGATAGGCCAGATAGGACCGATAGGACGCAGCCCAAGCAAGAGCGCCTTCGGTCCTATCCGTCCCATCTATGGCTTCGTTGTCGCAGGCTCGGCGGCCTTGAAGGCGGCGGCCACGTCGTGCGGAGGCATGGCGCGGCTGTAGACCTTGAGGCCCCGTATCTGGCCCGTGACCTGGAAGGCTGCCCCAGGCTCGGCGCTGTACTGACCGACGTGGAGGGGGCCGCTCCACTTGGCGAGGATGGCGGCGCCCGCCTTCTCGGCGATCAGGCGGCCGTCCTGGTAGAGGCGAGCCGTCTGCCCGTCGTACGTGCCGACCACGTGGAGCCACTTGCCAGGCTCGGGCCGGCCGCCATCGCAGTCAATGCCGCCCACGTGCCAGCGCCAGTGCCCGCCGATGCGCTGGAGGAACCAGCCCGCCTGGTTCCAGTGGCCGCAACTGACGGGGATGGGCATCTGCCCCGCCGCGGCCATGTTCACCCACAGCTCGACGGTGAGGCGCTGGCCGAGGTCGAACTCGGGGCGGTGGTCGAAGGTGGCGTAGCCGCCGCCCGACACATCGAGGGCGCCGTTGGCGACCTTGGCGCCGCCGTGGAGGGTCCCTTTGGCCGTGCCGCCGCCGAAGAGGGCCGCGTCCGCATTCTCCGCGAAGGCGGCGACAAAGAGCGGCTCCTTGGTCTCGGCCAGGGGCGCAGCGGTGGCGGTGGCCGAGGCGTCGCTCTCGGCGCCGCGAGCGCTCACGGCCCGGACGACATAGGCGTGCTGCACACCATCGGGGGCCGTGGTGTCGCTGTAGCGCAGTTCGGTCGTCGGTTCGGCCGTCAGCCGTTGGAACTCAGCGGCGCCGGCCTTGGCTCGATAGACGTTGTAGCGGGCGCGCCCGACCTCCTGCCAGGTGAGGTCCACGCGGCCGGGCGCGGGGGTGGCCTTGAGGCCGGCGGGCGCGGGCGGCGGGGGTGGGGCGGGCACGGTGATGGTGGTGCGAATGGCCTTGCTCTGCCGCTCAGGGTTGCTGAGGAAGAGGGCATAGTGTTGCGGGCCGGGCTCGGCGGCGGGGTCGTCGTGCTGGAAGAGGGCGGTTTCGGCGAGCAACGTGTCCTTGGTCGCCTCGAAGTCGGGGGTCTTGCCGCGGTGGAGTTCCGCGGTGAGGCCGATGGTGCGGGCGGAACGTTCCCAGGACAGATGAACGATGCAATCGGCGTCCACCGTCGCCTTCAGTTCGGGCAGCGGGTCGGGGAGAGGGGGGTAGAGGAACTGGCGGTGCATGCCGGGCAAGAGCTTGGCCCCCGGCATGTCGGCCCTTGGGGCGGCCAGGGCGGCGCGGCGGCCGTTCTGGATGATGGCCAGCATCGCCTGATAGTGCTTGTCCTCGGTCGAGGCGAACGAGATGACGGGCTTGCCGTCGTCCTCGGGCACCGGCGCGGGCGGCGGGGCTTTGAAGTTCTCGACGGGCGTCACGCCGTGGGCGTAGCCGGTGCGCAGCACGAAGATGCGCTGGCGCGTGGGGTCCACCTTCCAGTTGCGGCACATGGCCGTGCCGTAGCCCTCCTTGCCGGCGGCGAGCGGGGCGCGGAGGATGCGGCTGAACTCGGGGCGCTCGAGGTTGAACCAGTCTCCGTCGAAGTACGTGTGGCACTTGTTGCAGCCGGCCGCGCTCATCTCGGCCTGGAGCGCCTTCTGAACGCCGTTCCACGCCTTCACCGAGCAGCCGTGGGTCGTGTAGTCCCACGTGCCGTGGAAGAGGCCGTTGGTGTCAATCCAGGCCATGATCAGGTCGCGCTCGGTGCGGGTGAGGTTGGGGATGCGGCCCTGCTCCTTGTGGCGGCCGACAAGTTCCTGGGCAAGCGGCGCGGCGCCCGAGCCGTGGAAGCGCGGCGGGCGGATCGGCACGGAGAAGAGGGCGGTGCCGTTCATGCAGTCAATGCCTGCGATCAGGTGGGCCATCACCTGGGTTTCGCGGCGGCTGATGAGGTTCTCGTAGCTGTTGGTGAAGTACTCGGTCCAGCCGCCCGTGAGGTCGAGCCGACCCTCGAAGCCCTTCTCGCCGCCGTGGCAGCTTACGCAGTGCCGGTTGAAGATGGGCTGCACCATGCTCGGGTAGTCCACGTAGCCCGTGCCCCACGACTCGGGCTGGAGCTTGCTGGGTTCGCGTTTGAGGGCGAGGATCTCGCTGGAAATGATGGGCGTGGAGTACTTGTGCTCGTGGCAGCCGATGCAGGAGCGGGTGACGCCCGGGACGGCCTGGACGAAGGTGCGCATGGATTGGACGAGACGGCCGTCGGCGTCGAGGGCCTGGAGGTAGAGGGCGCGGCCCGAGGGGGCCTCGAAGCAGGCCGAGCCGTCGGGCTCGACCGGGACGACCCCGTGGAAGATCTTGGAGCTCCACGCGAGGACGCCGCTCATGAGGAACACCTGGTTCATGGCGCCGCCGGGCGTGGGGCTGACGCGCGAGGTTTCCTCGATGACGCGGAGTTGCTTCACCTCGCCGCGCCGCACGCCGTGCTCGGCGAGGCCCTGGTAGACGTCGAGGACGAGGAAGCGGCCGGCCGCCTTCTCACGCTCCTTGCTGCTGGCAAGGACGGGTGGGACGGGCCGCGGCTTGACCAGCATGGGCGTGAAGCAGCAGATGTCGGGGTCGGAGTAGATCACCTCGCGATTGCCTTCGCGGTCGATCATCATCAGAGCGTTGCGCTTGGCCCCCGGCGGCCGGCCGCTGTAGAGCAGCACATCCCGCGAGATCGGCCACGGCTCGCACGACAGGCCGCGGTCGTTCGTGGGGTCGTTTGGGGTCTCGAAGTTGTAGATGGCGTCGGGGCTGTTCTTGCTCACGTGGGTGTTGATGATGGCCACCGTGCCGGTGGGAGTCGAGTTGTGGGGAGCGAAGGTGGAGGCGATCAGGTGCGGCGCATCGGGGACGGGCCGCGCGTCGAGCGTGGCCTCGGGGTGCACCATGTTGTTGGCGAAGAGGGCCGTCTCGTTCGTGCCGTCGGGGAAGATGGTCCACAGGCTCTGCTGCGTGAGGGCATTCTTGTCCACGTACTCCCAGCGGCCATGGAGGATGCGGCCGTCGGGCATCACGCAGGGGTCGAACTCGTTGACGTTGTTGACGGAGATGGGATGGATGTCGGAGCCGTCGGCGTTCATCACGTGCAGAATGTTGACGCCGGAGTTGAAGCAGGGCACGAGTCCGGCGGGCCGCGTGGAGGTGAAGAGGATGCGGCCGTCGGGCAGGTAGCAGGGTGCGATGTCGTGCATGCCGCCCATGCTGCCCTTGTAGCTGGCGCACGTCGAACTCGGGTCGGTCACCCGTCGCAGGCCGGTGCCGTCCACGCCGATCTCGTAGATGCTTGTCGAGCCGTTCGGCTCGCCTTTGAAGCAGAAGAGCAGCCTTTTCGCGTCCCAGGAGAGCTCCGGGTGGGTGTAGACGCCAACGCCGAGGGTGCCCGGCGTGGTCGGGTCAATGACCGGGCGGATCCTCCACTCGGCGGCGGGAGCCGAGGGGTTCTCGCAAATGTAGATGCCACCGCCGCCTGGGGGCCACTTGTAGTAGGTGTCGTAGATGTGAATGCCTGTGTACGAGTGGCGCTTGGTGAAGAGCAGCGGCGCATCGAGCAGGCCGCGGAGCGATTTCTTGGCTGGCGCGGACGGCGCGTCGGCTCCCCACGACGGGTTCGCCGCGACGAGAAGGGCCAGAGAAGCTGCGAGAAGGCAGCGGAGAGGGATTCGCTGGCTCATGCTCACGTCTCCATGCACATCGAGTCCGAAACAGCGGCCCCAACGTCGCCATTCTACCGCGCGAGCGTGCGCGCTGCAAGGCGAATGCGTTTGCCTCAGGCCGCGCCACAGCGTATGATGGCGGCGGAAAGGAGGCTCCCATGTCTACCTGCCACCTGTGTGAGAGGCCGGGCTGTGTGGCGCGGCACAGCCGCCGCCGCTTCCTCGCCGCCGCAGGCGCGACCACGATGGCGGCCAGGCTGGGGCTGCTGGACTTCGCGTCGTCGCTCTTCGCCCAGGAGGCCGCAAAGCCCGCGGGCAAGCCGCTGGTCAAGGTGGTCTTCGTGCGCCCCGACCAGGAGCCGATCGTGAGCTGGCCGGGCGGCAACTGCGACGTGCCCGCGCAGCAGGCCCTCTTCACGAAGACGCTCGAGGATGCGGCGAGGAAACTCGACGTTCAACTCGACATCCGCCACGCGCCGCTGAACAAGGCCGACGACATCGCGGCCCTGCTCGGCGTCCTTCAGAAGACACCGCCCGATGGCCTCCTCGTGGTGGCGATGAGCCTGTTCTTCTGGCAACCCGTCAACGACATCGTCGAGAAGCGTGGCGACGTGCCCACCATCGTCTACAGCCACGTCAGCGGCTTCACGCAGAACCTTCAGGTCGGGCGCAAGACGCCCAAGACCTTTGTCGGCGCAACCCACGAGGTCGCGTGGCTGGCCACCGCCCTCCGCATGTTCGCCGCCACCTGGCGCATGAAGAACACCCGCATCCTCATGCTCCGAAAGGCCGGCGACGACCTCACGCTCAAGCCCTGGGGCACCGTGGTGCATCCCATTGACCGCCCGCGTTTCGTCGAAGAACTCAAGAAGGTCGAGGAGACTGACGAGGTGCGCGCCATGGCCGACCTCTATGCCAGGAACGCCGCGAAGATCGTCGAGCCGTCGAAGGACGAGATCCTCACCGCCGCGAAGAACTACTTCACCATCCGCCGGCTCATGCAGTCCGAGGGCTGCCAGGGCGTGACCATTGACTGCCTCGGCTGGAAGGACCCCGTGTGCATGGCCTTCTCGCGCCTGCTCGACGAAGGGGTGGTCGCAGGCTGCGAGTGCGACCTCAACGCCGTCGTGGGCGAGCTGCTGAGCATCCACCTGCTCGGTCGTCCGGGCTTCATCCAGGACCCCTCCCCGAATACGGTGAACAACACCTTGATCGGCGCGCACTGCACCTCGCCCACGAGGCTCGAGGGCATGGACGCTCCGTACCGCGCGCCCTACTGGCTGCGCAGCTACCACACGCGCACGGGCGCCTCCGTGCAGGTCCTGTGGCCCGAAGGCAAGGACGCCACGGTGCTCCAGGCCAACGTCAACGGCGGCATCTGGGTGGGCACGGGGCGCGTGCGCTCGAACATCCCGCAGCCGCCGACCGGCTGCTGCCGCACCGCCGTGGAACTGGAGATGAACGGCGTGGCCGACACGCGCGACGTCAAGGGCTTCCACCAGCTCTTCCTGCTCGGCAACCTCGAGCGCGAACTGCGCGCCTACGGCCAGCTCGCCGGTATTCCCGTTGCCGCCATCGCCTGAAAAGCGGGGGGGAGGGGCCTGTTGTGAGGAGGCCCTTCGGCGCACCCCGCCGCCCATGGGGCTTCGTGTACAAGCCCCTAAGCCAGCCCCCTCATGCGATGGATGGCTTCGCCGGCGGGGACCATGGGGAAGACGTTCTCTTCGGGGTTGATGCGGAAGTCGAGGACCACGGGGCCGTCGGTGGCGAGGGCGTCTTCGAGGGCGGGGCGGACCTGGTCGGTATGCTCGACCCTAATGCCTTTGGCGCCATAGGCTTGCGCGACGGCGACGAAGTCGGGATTGCCATCGGAGAGAACCGTGGCGGAGTAGCGCTTCTTGAAGAACATCTCCTGCCACTGGCGGACCATGCCGAGGTAGCCATTGTTGAGGATGGCAACCTTGACGGGGAGCTTCCGGCGGACCACGGTGGCGAGCTCCTGGATATTCATCTGGAAGGAACCGTCGCCAGCGATGTCGAAGACGATCTGGCCTGGGCAGGCCACCTGGGCGCCCATGGCGGCTGGGAAGCCGTAGCCCATAGTGCCAAGCCCGCCCGAGGAGATGAAGTGGCGGGGCCGGCGATGGGTGAACCATTGGGCTGCCCACATCTGGTTCTGGCCCACTTCAGTGCAAATTATCGCCTCGCCTCTAGTTACATCGCAGATCTGCTGGATAACGTACTGGGGCTTGAGGGTGCCGTCGGCGTTGTTGTAGGAGAGGGGATGCTTGGCTTTCCACTCGGCGATGAGGGTAAGCCAGGGGGTGCGATCAACGGGTTGCACGAGTTTGACAAGCTGCCGGAGGATGTTGCGGGCGTCGCCGACGACGGGGATGTCTACCTGGATGCTCTTGGAGATGGAGGCGGGGTCAATGTCAATGTGAATGATGCATTCGCGCTGGGGAGCGAACTCGTCGAGCTTACCGGTGATGCGGTCGTCGAAGCGGGCGCCGATGGCGATGATGGTGTCGGCGTGCTGCATGGCGAAGTTGGCGTAGGCGGTGCCGTGCATGCCCAGCATCTTGAGCGAGAGAGGGTGGTCCTCTGGGAAGGCGCCGAGGCCCATAAGGGTCGTCGTGACGGGGATTTGCGAAGTCTCGGCGAGTTCGCGCACGAGGTCGGCGCAGCCGGCGATGATGGCGCCGCCGCCCACATAGATGAGGGGGCGCTGGGCCTTGTTGATGGCGTCGGCGGCGAGGCGGATCTGGCGGACGTTGCCCTTGGTGTGCGGCCTGTAGCCAGGGAGGCTGATCTCCTTGGGTGTGGGCACGTCGGTCTGGGCGGTGGAGACGTCCACGGGGATGTCAATGAGCACGGGGCCAGGGCGGCCCGTCTGAGCGATATGGAAGGCTGCACGGACGGTGTAGCCGAGTTTGGCGACATCGCGGACGAGGAAATTATGCTTCGTGATGGGCCGGGTGATGCCTACGATGTCGGCCTCCTGGAAGGCATCGTTGCCGATCAGGATGGTGCGCACCTGCCCCGTGAGGGCGACGAGGGGCACGGAGTCGAAATTGGCAGTGGCAATCGCGGTCACCAGATTGCATGCCCCGGGCCCGCTCGTTGCTATGCAGACCCCCACCTTGCCGCTGGCACGGGCATAGCCATCGGCGGCATGGCCCGCGCCTTGCTCGTGACGGGTCAGGATCACGTCAATGGGCGAGTCGTACAGCACATCGAAGATGGGGATCACAACCCCGCCGGGGATGCCGAAGATGTGCTTGACCCCCTCATCCACGAGGGTGTCCACCAGAATCTGAGCGCCGCTTCTACTCAAGGGAAAATGCCTTCTCCAAGCCAGGGATCGAGGTGTCAGTCGCCCTACGCAAAGCCTCTCGCCTCATCGGGTCACACGGGCGATTCAGAGCCGAAACCAACGCCGGAGACCAGGCTGCGAACCGCATGCACACGGCCCACTCCCAGCCTGGCGGCGGCCTCGCGCGCCAGGCTCCAGGCCCCGGCCTCGCACAGCCCGAAGAGCCCGGAGCCGCTCCCCGTCATGCACGTGCCCGCGAACAGGCCGATGTCGGCGAGACGCGCCTTCAGGCCCCGCAACTCGGGCTGAAGCTCGGACGCCGCGTGCTCGAGGCGATTGAAAAGCCCTTTGCCCACCCTTGCCACGTTGCCCTGGGCCAGGCTTTCCAGGAGCATGCTAGCGCGCGCCCGCTCCGAAGTCAAGCGCACCCGCCCGTACGCCGCCGCCGTCGAGACCCCGAACGGCGGGCACACGAGCACGTAATGGAACGTTGCGGCAGCCGGCGCCGGCTCCACCACCTCCCCGCGGCCCGTACAGTGCGCCGTGCCGCCATAGAGGAAGAATGCCACATCCGACCCCACGTCCGCCGCCACCTCGCGCAGTTCCTCGCGCGACAGCCCGAGGCCCCAGGCTTGGTTCAGGCCCACCAGCGTGCCCGCCGCGTCGCTGCTCCCGCCGCCCAGGCCCGCCTGTTGTGGGATGCGTTTCGTCAGCGCAAAGTGTGCGCCCCCCCGATAGCCCGTCCGCTCGCGCAGCGCCGCGGCCGCGCGCAGCACCAAGTTCCGCCCATTGGTCGGCAGCGACGGGTCCGAGCACTCCAGCGACAGCATCGGCTCGTCGCAGGGCGTGATCGCCAGGTCATCGAACAGGTCGATCGCCTGCATCACCGTGTCGAGGTCGTGGAACCCGTCCGGCCGCCGCCGCACGACCTCGAGGAACAGATTCAGCTTGGCGGGACAACGCACGAGGTTCATGCAGTGCGCCTATTGCTGCCCGTGTTCGAGGCGGGTGGGCTTCTCGCGCGCGCCCTCGGCCTCGACGATGGGCCACGAGGCACGCAAGGGCGATTTGTAGGGGCCGATCTTCCCGACGGGGATCGGCTGAAACCCCAGCTTGAACGCGGGCGATTCGGGCCGCAGGCGATAGTCGTCCTTCTCGGGCGCGACGAAGAGCGGGTCGGCGACGAGGGAATGGGTATCCTTGCCCAGGGCCTGCCAGGCAGCCCATTCGTCGGCGCCGGGCTTGTCCTTCGCGGGCTGGCCGACGAAGATCGGCAGGCCGTAGTGCCATATGAGGTTGTAGTCGAACTCGTTGCGGTCGAGCGGCACGTTGGCGTTCAGGCGGTAGAGGCGCGACTTCTCGCCGCGATAGGCCACGATGTTCCGGCGGAAGACGTTGCCCGTCATGATCTTGCCGTCGGGCAGCACGGCGTCCTTGGGGTGAAGCCCCATGTTCCGCATCGCTTTCCAGGCGGGCTGGTTGGCGACCGACTCGTAGCCCTTGACCATCGAGGGCAGGTGGCTCGTCC
Organism: Planctomycetota bacterium; assembly: GCA_035384565.1. Lineage (NCBI taxonomy): Bacteria > Pseudomonadati > Planctomycetota > Planctomycetota bacterium. The sequence goes on from DAOOIT010000001.1 coordinate 87,277, forward strand.
AGTACGAATGCTTGTCGGTCCAGCCGTTGTACTCCACCTGCTGGAGGGTGGCGTCAACCAGGATATTGTTCTCGATGAGGTTGTCGCGGCCGTTGTGCAGGTGCACGAGCCCGCGAATGCAGCGCGCGACGATGTTGCCGACCACGTCTACGCCGCCCGCATTGTCGTCGAGGTACACGCCCCAGCAGTAGTGAGGCGAGACCCACTTGCCGTTCTCCATGCCGAAGCCGATGAGGTCGTGGAAGAAGTTGTAGCGGATGACCGTGCCGCGGGACGAGATCCAGTCGCGTCCGCCGGTGTAGACGGCGCCGGTGTCGGCGGTTTCGAGGTTCACGTGGCGGATGTGGTTGAACTCGATGACGAGGTTGTTGCCGCTGAAGCCGATGCCCCAGCGGGGGCCGTCGTGGATGAGGTTGTGCGACGCGCGGTTGCCGCAGCCGTGGAGCGACACGCCGACGCCCTGTTTGTAGTAGACGCCCACGTGGTGGATGTAGTTGTTGTCGGCGTAGTTCTCGGCGGGGGTGAGCGTGATGCAGTCGCCGCCGCCGATCGAGATGGCGTCGCGGCCGATCTCGTAGAGGTCATTACCGACGACGCCGTTGCGCGCCCCGCCGCTCACGCTCACGCCGCTGCCGCCATAGTCGCCCACGTTGCGGATCGTGTTGCCTGCGATCAGGCAATCGGAGGCGTCCTTGAGCACGACGGCGGTGCCCTCGCAGCACTCGATGGTGAAGCCCTGGAATGCAATGTGCGCGGCGCCCTTGCCGATCTCAATGATGGTGCGCAGCGTGGGCGCGTAGACGGGCCGGCCCGCCAGGGGCTCGGGCGGCCAGAAGTAGAGCATGCCCGCCTTGGCGTCGAGATACCACTCGCCCGACGCATCGAGTTCCTCGAGAAGGCCCTGCACGTAATAGCGGTCGCCGGGGCGGATGGGATACGAGCAGTCGCCCGCGAGGGTGATGAGACGTTTCTCGCGGTCAATCGAGGCGATGCGGACGATGTTGTTCCACCAGTTGTAGCGGGGGAAGACGAAGACTTCGCCCTCCTGGGGGTTCGCCCACGCGCGGGCGTCGGCCTCCTTGTAGTGGAGCGTGCGGCGGCTCTCGCCGGGCACGTCCTTGTACATGGGGATGAACGTGCCGTCGGCGTAGGCCCAGCCGCCGCCGTACGGGTTGTCGGGGTCGTAATTGGGGTAGCGGGCGAGGGGCTGGCGTTTGCCATTGAAGAAGAGCTGGCGGAAGGCGATGCCCTTGAAGCCCTGGGCATTCACATCGGCTTTCAGAATGCTGCCCCGGTGCGGGGTGAAGCCCGTGATGGGCTTGCCGCCGATGAGGGCGGGCCGCTCGCTGGGGTACGCGCGGTACACGATGGGCGCCTCGGCCGTGCCGGAGTCCTCGAGGCCGAGCGTGAAGGTCCGCGACAGGAAGTGCATGCCGCCGCGCACGAACACCGTGGCGCCGGCAGGCAGGCGCTGATCGGCCTTCCGCTTGCGCAACTCGTCGCGGGCGCGCTCCAGCGAGGCGAAGGGCCTGGCCTGGGAGCCGTCCCACGCATCGTTGCCATCGGTGGCCACGAACAGCACGCATTCGCCGGGCCGCGTCGGTTTGGGCATGGTCTTGCCTCCGAAACAGCCGAGGAGAAGCAGCACGCCGCCGCCGAGACACAGAGCTGTCCATTGCCGGTTCATGGCCGCCTCCTCTTGCAGGTTGTGCTACGGGGGGCCGCGCAGTCAAACGGGGCGGGGAGGGGGCTCACTCCCCGCCGGAGTACTCCGCGAGCTTGAGGCAGATGGCGTCCTGCGCATCGCGCACGTCGGCCAGGCTCGAGCGGAACTCGTTGACAAGAATCGAGAAGGCCAACAGCCGCCCCCCGCGCGTATCCAGGTAGCCCGAAAGGGCTGAGACGCCGGCGATGTAACCGGTCTTGGCGAACAAGTGGCCCTTCAGACTGTCGAGTCGCCGCGAGAGCGTGCCCTCGCCGGGCTCGGCGAGCGAGTGCAGGTAGAGGGCGCCCCATCGGCGGCCGTTTGCGTAGCAGAGGAGTTGGACCAGTTGCCGCGCGCTGAAGCGGTTGGTGCGCGCGAGGCCCGAGCCGTCGAAATAGCTGATCGCGCCGGTCACGCCCGCGTCGCGCAGGAACTTCTCGACGACGCCTGCGCCGGCCACCCACGTGCCCTGGCCGGCCTTCTCGCGGCCGAGGGTCTTCAGGATCAGCTCGGCGTAGAGGTTCTGGCTGTTGCGGTTGGCCACGGTCACCGCGTCCCTGAGGAGCGATGTGGTCGTGATCAACTCGCTCGTCTTGGCCGGTTCGATGCGCTCGGGCGGGGTGAGGAGGCGGACGGGGCCTCCGACGCGGATGCCCTTGGCCTCGAGCACCTCGGCGAAGACGGTGCCGGTGTAGAGGGCGGGCTCGTGGATGGTGATCCACATCTGGAGGGGCGCGCCCTGGGCTCGGATCTCGCCGGAAATGGTGAGGCGGTTCTCGCCCTTGCGGCGGCTCACGAGCACCTGATTGCCGCCGAGCCGTGCCTTGGTCGTGCGGCACGTGGTCACGAGGTCCACATACGAGGTGGGGGGGTCGGTCGAGGCAATGGCCGTGTCGCCCGGCTTGGTACCGGGCCGCACCGTGACGAAAACGCAGTTGTCGTTGAAGGTCAGCGCGCTCACGGGCGCGCAGTACCAGGCCTGGAACTGGTTAGGCGGCCAGCCGGGGTGGAGGTGCTGGCGGTCGAAGTAGCTCTCGTCGGCCACGATGCCGCCGCGCACGCTCTTGATGCCGGCCTTGGCCACGGCGTCGGCCCACTCGGCGAGCACGGCCGTGGTCTTGCCCTGGTGGAAGCGGCCCGAGAGGCTCGGGTCGCCGCGGCCCACCAGCAGCAGGTCGCCTTCGAGCACACCGTTGGCGAGCACCTTGCCGCACGCGGATACGGTGGTGCGGAACTCGAAGTCGGGCCCCAGCAGCTCGAGGGCGGCGGCCGTGGTCGCCAACTTGTTGTTCGACGCGACGATGAGCGGCTGGCCCCCGTTGCTGTCGAAAAGCCAGTCGCCGTTCGAAAGGTCCATCACGGCCACGCTAACCCGCGCGCGCCGCAGAGCGGGCGCGTCGGCGAGCTTGGTCAATTCATCGGCGAGCTGCTTGCGGTTGAGGCCCTGGGGCTTCGGGGGGGACGCGACGGCCTTCGTGGCCGCAGGGGCAGCAGCACAGGTCGCGGCGAGGAACAGCAGGGAGGCCGGGATGAGCACGCGGAGCGGAAAGAGCGGCAATCGGCGACCCCATCATTCGGGCTTCAGGCGGCGGAGGTCGTCCTGCGCCAGCCACTCCCACTCGGTGTGGGGGTACTTGGCGACAACGTGCTGGAAGGTCTCGCGGGCCTTGTCGAGCTGGGCGCCGTACTCGTAGCAGCGGGCGGCATAGTACCAGGCGGCCGGGGCAAGCGCGCTGTCGGGGTGGCGTTCGGCGAGGGAGCGGAACCCTGCCAGCGCCCTATCGAAGTCACGGGCCGCGAAATGCTCGCGCGCCACGTTGAACTCGCGCACGGCTGGCGGATTGGGGCGGAACCAGTCCCACGGGTGCCACCAGTGCTCGCGGAGCTGGTCCTCGGGCGGGCCGGCCTTCAGCGCCACCAGGTCCTGGCGGGCGAACACGGCCCAGTCGGTCTGCGGGTAGTCCTTCATGATGCGCCGGCAGGCGGCCATGGCCTCGGCGCGATTGCCCGCGTAGTACTGCGAGCTGGCGAGGTAGTAGAGCGCGGCAGGCTCGAGCGGATTCCTCGGGTAGGTGGCGAGGAAGCGCTGGAAGAGGAACGCGGCCTCGGCGTATTGGCGCTTCTTGTAGAGGGCGCGGCCTGCATCGTAGCGCCCCACGGGCGTGGGGCTGGCCTGCGACCAGAGGGTCTCGAGGCGCGCGCGGGCCTTCGCATCAGCTCCCGCGCCCGGCCCGCAGCCGGCCAGGGCCGCGAGCAGGCCGGCAAGGGCCACAGACGTCCGCCGGGAACTCCGCATGCCAGCATTCTCCTCCAGCACGCTCGCAATGAGCTTGCGCGACACAAGGTGTACCCTAGCAAAACCGCGCCGGCGAGTCAAGGCGCACAAACACGGAACGCCAAGGCCAGGAGGCATTGCCCCCCCTGGCCTTGGGTGCGCTGAACGGTCAGATGCCGCGGGCCGCTCACACCTCGTTGGGCACGACGAAAGGCTTGCGATAGTCGCGCGTGAGCAGCTTGTTCGCCTCGTCGGCCCGCTCGCCGACGAACTTCTCTTCCTTCTGGTCGAACGTGAGCACGGGGCCGACGGTGTAGGTGAGCGAGTCGTCTATCTTGATGTCGCGGTACTTCATCCGCCACTCCATCTTCTCGAGGGCGGCCTGGGCGGCGGGGCTGGCGGCGAAGACCTTACGGCTCTCGGCGAACGGCACGGGCTTGCCGAGGCGGTAGGCGATGTTGCCCAGGTGGCACAGCACGCACGAGAGATGGCCCTGGAGCACATCGGCCACGAGGTCCTCGTGCTTGCGGCTGCGCATGGCGCGGAGGAAGTTCTCGAAGCTGTCGCCGCCGGCGCCCATGTTCACCTCGATGGGTGGCAGCGGCTCCTTCTTGCCGCCCTTGGGCGTGAAGCCGCCGGGGGTGATCTCGCCCTGCTCGGTCACGAAGGCGTTGTCCACCACGGCGGTCCGGGGAATCCCCTTCTTCTCGTCGCCGTTGCCGGTGAGGTTGCAGGCCTCGTAGATGAGCTGGTAGTCGCCATAGTCGAACACCGTGAGGTGCGCGTTAGGCGTCTCGCACGGGTCGTTCCAGCCGAAGCGGCCGCCCATGGTGAGCACCTTGATCGGCTTGGTGAGGGCCTCGTCGGGCAGCGCCCAGCGAGCCAGGTCCATCTGGTGCACGCCCTGGTTGCCGATCTCGCCGTTCCCGAAGTCCCAGAACCAGTGCCAGTTGTAGTGCACGAAGGTGCGCGAGAAGGGCCGCTCGGGCGCGGGGCCGAGCCACAGGTTGTAGTCGAGATTCGGGGGCACGGGCTCGGGGTCCACCTTCTTCACGGCGCCGCGGGGCTTGGAGGCCCAGCCGTACGAGATGAGCAGCTTGCCGAGCTTGCCCGAGCGGGCCAGGGCGGTGGCCTTGGCCCAGCCCGTGTTGCCGCGACTCTGCGAGCCGTGCTGCACGATGCGCTGGTACTTGCGCGCGGCCTCGACCAGCTTGCGGCCCTCGAAGACGTTGTGGCTCAGCGGCTTCTCGACGTAGACGTCCTTGCCCGCCTGCACCGCCCAGATGCTCATCAGCGAATGCCAATGGTTGGGCGTGGCGATCGAGAGGGCGTCCAGGTTCTTGTCCTCGAGCGCCTTGCGCACGTCCTGCACGCACGTGGGCAGCTTGGCGGGGTCAAGGAGCTTGCGCACCTCGTCGAGCTGCTTGGCGCGTTCGGCCTCGAGCTTCTTCTTCTCGTCGCCCGCGGCCTCCTTGGGCACCTCGACCTCCTTCATGCCTTTTTCCTTCATGATCTCTTTGATCAGAGGGGCCTCGAAGGAGCGCAGGTGGTTACCGAAGGTGTTCTTGTCCACGTCAATCAGATAGGTGACCACGGCATCCTTAGAGCCGCGGAAGGCGCCGATGTGCGAGCCGCCCCGCCCGTTGATGCCGGCCACGCCGACGTTGATCCGCTCGTTGGCCCCCAGCACGGGCCGCGCCCGGGTGCCAATGATCAACCCCGCGCCCGCGAAGGCCAGCGAGCCTTTCAGGAAAGCTCGACGCGACACGTTGCTCATGCTTGCTCCTTTCGCCATTCCGGTATGCCTCTTATATAGCCAATCGGCCCGAGGATTGCAAGGCCGGGTGGCAGCCAAGTTGAAATGCAGGCCGCCGCCCGGTACACTGCCTGCGTCCTTGAGGCTGCGACCGAAATCCATAGGAGGAGATGCCGCTCGTGACCTCCACGCGGATCATGTTCGGCGCCCTGGCGGCGCTCGTTCTCGCGTCACCCACTCGGGCCGCCGCGCCCAGGCCAGACGAGTGGACCCGCTTCCGCGGCCCCAACGGCACTGGCATCAGCCCTGCCACGGGCATCCCCGTCAAGTGGGCCGACACGGACTACAAGTGGAAAATCACCCTGCCGGGCACCGGCCACTCGTCGCCGGTGCTCTGGGGCGACAAGCTGTTCATCACCTGCGGCGACAAAGAGACCGCCCAGCGCATCATCCTGTGCCTCAAGGCCGGCGACGGCTCGACCCTGTGGGAGAAGCGCTACGAGTCGGCTGCCACAGTCGTCAACAAGGATAACAGCTTCGCCTCCTCCACGCCCGCGGTGGACGCCGACCACGTCTACGTCACCTGGACGACGCGCGAGGAGATCAACCTCCTGGCCCTCGACCACTCGGGCAAGGAGGTCTGGCGCCGCAACTTCGGCGAGTTCATCAGCGAGCACGGCAGCGGCGTTTCCCCCGTCGTCGTCGGCGAGCTCGTCATCCTGCCCAACGACCAGGAGGGCAACAGCAGCCTCATCGCCGTAGACCGCAAGACGGGCGCCGACCGCTGGACCGTGCTCCGCACGACCACCAAGGCCGCCTACGGCACCCCTTGCCTCTACCAGCCCGAGGGCGGGCCGCCCGAGCTCATCTTCATGTGCCAGAGCCACGGCGTCACCAGCGTGGACCCCGCCACGGGCAAGGTCAACTGGGAACTCAAGGATGCCTTCCCCCTTCGCGTAGTCACCTCGACCGTTCTGGCCGACGGCCTCGTGGTCGGCAGTTGCGGCGTCGGCGGCATCGCGCGGCGGTTCGTCGCCGTCCGGCCCGGCTCGACGAAGGACGGCACGCCGCCCAAGCTCGTGTGGGAGGAGAAGAAGGGCATCCCCTACGTGCCCACCCCCATCGCCAAGGACGGCAAGCTGTTCCTGTGGACCGACAACGGCGTAGTGCGGTGCCTGCGTGCCGCCACCGGCGAGATGCTTGGCGAGACGCGGTTGCAGGACCTCTTCTACGGCTCGCCGGTTTGGGTCGAGGGGCGGCTGTACTGCATTTCGCGCAAGGGCGTGGTCCACATCGTCAGTGCCGACGAGAAGCTCGAGCCACTGGCCGCCAACCCTCTGGGCGAGGGCAGCCACGCCACCCCCGCCATCGCCGGCGGCGTGCTCTACCTGCGCACGTTCAGCCATCTGTTCGCCATTGAGGGGAAGAAGTAACGTGCCCCTCTGCAAGGCCGAGGCGATTGCGATTCGCCTCCAGGACTTCAGCGAGACGAGCCAGATCGCGTGGTTCTACACCCGCGAGTTCGGGCGCATTTCGGCCCTGGCCAAAGGCTCGAAACGCGAGCGCAACAACTTCGAGGGCCGCCTCGACCTGCTGTGCCACAACGAGATCGTCTTCGCCCGCAAGAGCCGCACCACGCTGCACATCCTCACCGAATGCAAACTGCTCGACCGCTTCATGGGCCTGCGAGCGGGGGTTGACCGCCTCTACGCGGCGCTGTATGCTGCCGAGCTGGTGCGCGAGATGACGCCGCCCGAGGAGAGCCAGCCGCCCCTTTTCGACCTGCTGCTGGACACGCTGCGGGCGCTGAGCGGCGGCGAGCTCGTGGACGCCGTGTTGCTGCGCTTCGAGGTGCATCTGCTCGCGCTCGCGGGCTACGCGCCGATGCTGCGCGCCTGCGTGGCGTGCCAGGCGACCGACTTGCCGAGGGGTTCGGCAGCCTACAGCTCTGCCCTCGGCGGCGTGCTGTGCCGGGCCTGCAAGGCGCGCGACCCGAAGAGCGTGGGCGTGCCCCGAAGCGCGCTCGACACCCTCGAGCGCCTGGCCGGCGGCGAGGCCACGGCCGCGGCGGCCGCCCAGCTCTCGCAGGGGATTCTCGTCGTGCTGCGCAAGTTGATGAAGGCCACGATCACCCACCACCTGGGCGAGGAACCGAGGTTGATGCGATATGTGTGAGAGCTCCAAAGTCGCTGGGCGGAGACGCCCCGCCTACAGGCTGCCCGTGCTGGCCGCATGCGCGGTGCTTCTCGCCGGCTGCGGCGCCGAGAAGAGCGCCGGGCCAGTGAAGATCACCTACTGGGAGAAGTGGACGAAGTTCGAGGGCCAGGCCTGCGCCGACATGGTGGCCGCCTTCAACCGCAAGTATCAGGGACGCATCGAGGTCGAGCGCATCACCATCAGCCAGATCGAGCGCAAACTGCTCGTGGCCATCGCCGGCGGCACACCGCCCGATGTGGCGGGCTCCTACGCCTTCTGCGTGGCGCCCTATGCCGACCGCAACGCTCTCGAGCCGCTCAGCGACCGCCTCCAGGCCGCCGGCATGTCGCGCGACGATTACGTGCCCGTCTACTGGGACCTCTGCGAGCACCGCGGCCGCATGTGGGCGCTGCCCACCACCCCCGCCACCGTGGCGCTGCACTGGAACAAGCGCCTCTTCCGCGACGCCGGCCTCGACCCCGAGAAGCCCCCGAAGACCATCGCCGAGTTGGACGCGTTGGCCGAGAAACTCACGAAGCGCGACGCCGACGGCAATCTCACCCAGGTGGGCTTCCTGCCTCAGGAGCCCGGGTGGTGGAACTGGTCCTGGCCCTTCTGGTTCGGCGGCAAGCTGTGGAACGGCCGCGACACGATCACCGCCAACGACCCCGCGAACGTGAAGGCGTTCGAGTGGATCCAGAGCTACTCGAAGAAGTACGGCGTGGACGACATCCGCCGCTTCGCCAGCGGCTTCGGCAACTTCTCGTCGCCCCAGAACGCCTTCCTCTCGGGCAAGGTGGCGATGGAGATTCAGGGCGTGTGGATGCACAACTTTATCGACATGTACGCCCCGGGGATGGAATGGGGCGCCGCCGCCTTCCCCAGCGCGGTCGAGGGCCTCGACAACGTGAGCACGGCCGATGCCGACGTCATCGTTATCCCCAAAGGCTCGCGCCACCCCGAAGAGGCCTGGGAGTTCATCAAGTTCGTCAACTCCCAGGAGGGCATGGAGATCCTGTGCATGGGCCAGCGCAAGTTCTCGCCGCTCAAGAGGGTCAGCCCCGAGTTCTGGCAGAAGCACCCGCATCCCTATATCAAACTCTTCCGCGACCTGGCCGAGAGCCCCAATGTCGTCTCGCTCGGCAAGACCGGCGTCTGGCGCGAATACCACCGCGAGCTGAACAACGCGTTCGACAAGGTGCGCTTCCTCAGCGCCGAGCCGAAGGATGCCCTTGCCGAAGTGCGCGAACGCATCCAGAAGAGCCTCGACCGCGAACGCCGCCGTCTCCTGGCACGCGGAGTGATCCAGGAGTAAGCGAAGGGGGGAGGAAGCCCTTTCTGCCAGAAAGGGCTTCCTCCCCCAATCCGCCCTCCTTCCCAAAGACTCTCGAGTTGGGCTTCAGATTTCGGCTGCCGAAATCCGAAGCCTAGTCTGAGAGTTCTTGGAGGGGGGCTTGGGGGCACCTTGTTGCAAGAAGGTGCCCCCCAAATTGCTCACTTGGTCTCGGGCGTGAGGAGTTTGAGTTTGATGTCTTTGAATTCGACGACCATGGGGCCGCCGGAGTGGATTTGGAGGGCGAAAATGCCGCTGAGGGCGCCCTTCCTCTCGTCGCGGCCTTTCACCACATCAACCGGGTTGAGCTGGTTGTCCACCAGGTCAATCGTCTGCACGCCGTTGAGGAAGTGCTGGATATGGTTGCCGCGGCACACGATGCGGTAGTGATTCCAGTCCTTCGCCTTGTAGTCTTTCGTCAGCTCCATCTTGTCGCCGAGCGAGGCCACGACTTCTTTCTTGCCATCCTCGTGGATGACCATCTTCTCGCCGACGTTCACGAGCCAGCCGCGGCCGCCCTCGTGGTAGAGGAAGCCGACCTTGCCCTTGGCGTTCTCCACCTCGGCCTGGTAGCCGGTGACGACCCAGTTGCCACGGTCCTGGCTGCGGTACTGGATGCCCGAGTTGCCGTTCTGGATGCGGAACGACACCTTCATCTCGAAGTCCCTCAGGATGCCGTCTTTCACCGCGTCGTTGCCGCGCCAGATGCAGAAGGTGTTGCGTTTGCACGGCTTCTCGGGCGTGGATTCGCCGCGGATGCAGCCGTCCCTGGCCGACCAGAAGGTCGGGTCGCCGTCCCAGCCCGTCAAGTCTTTGCCGTTGAAGATGGGCACGAAGCCCTCGTCGTCGGGCGCGTCGCCGGCCGCGGCCACCAGGCCGAAGCCGAGAACGAAAGCCAATATCGCCATCCAACACAGCTTCTCGCGCATCATAGGGTCTCCGGGAATGGGGAAGCGTCCAAAGTGGGAGGTCTTCACGGCTGGCTGCCTCCTGCCGCCTGGTCACTTCTCTTCCTTCTTCAGGACCTTGAGCTTGATGTCCTTGAACTCGACCCACATGGGCGGGCCGGCGTGAATCTGGAGGGCGAGGATGCCCTTGAGGCGGCCCTTCGTGAGGTCGGGCTTCTCGGCCTTCGGGTCGTCGAGCTGGTTGTCCACCAGGTCAATGGTCTGGATGCCGTTGAGGAAGTGCTGGATGTGGTTCCCCTGGGCCACGATGCGGTATGTGTTCCAATCCTGCGGCTTATAGCTCTTGTAGTGGTCTTTGGCCTCGGGGATCTGGCCGACGACCTCCTTCTTGCCGTCCTCGGCGATGACGACTTTCTGGCCGACGTTGACGAGGCCGCCGCGGCCGCGTTCGCCATAGAGGAAGCCGACGGCCGGGCTGTTGCACACCTCGGCCTGGTAGCCGCTCACGACCCAGTTGCCGCAGTCCACGCTGCGGTGCTGGATGCCCGAGTTGCCGCTGTGGATGCGGAAGGTGATCTTCAGCTCATAGTCCTCCAGCACGCCGCCCCTCCAGATGCAGAAGGTGTTGCCCTTGGCCGGCTTCTCCTGGGTCGTCTCGCCGTGGATGGCACCTTCCTTCACCGACCAGAGGTCAGGATTGCCGTCCCAGCCCATGAGGTCCTTGCCGTTGAAGATGGGTACGAAGCCCTCGTCGTCGGTCGCATCGCCTGCGGCGAGGGGCAGGACCAGGCCCGCCACGAACGCCAGCGCCAATGCTGCTTGCCACCTCATGCTGCGTCTCCTGAAAAGGGTGAGCCGATGGGCAACGGCCCTATCATACGCAGGGCTGCGCCTGCATTCAAGTGGCGCAGGTTTCGCGATAGACTCTGAGCGTCTCGGCTGCGGTGCGGCTCCAGGGGAAGAGCCTGGCGCGCGCGAGGCCCTTGGTTCGCAGGCTGTCGTGGAGCGCCCCGTCGTCGAGCAGACGCAGCGTGGCGTTGGCGATGGCCTCGACGTCGAGGGGGTCCACCAGCAGGGCCGCGTCGCCGGCCACCTCGGGCAGACTCGAGCAGTTCGAGGTTACGGTGGGCGTGCCGCAGGCCATGGCCTCGAGCACGGGGATGCCGAAGCCCTCGTAGAGCGAGGGGAAGAGCACGGCCCGCGCCGCCGAGTAGAGGGCGGGCAGGTCGCCATCCGCCACGTGGCCGATGCGGCGCACCTTGTCCTGAAGCCCCAGTTCCTCGATGGGCGCCAGCTCGCTCTCCCAGCCATAGCCGGGGCGGCCAACGAGCGCGAGCAGCACGTCGCACCGCCGGGCCACCTGGCCGAAGGCCTGGATGACGCGGCCGGTGTTCTTGCGGCGCGCGATGGCGCCCAGGCAGAGCAAGAAGGGCCTGTCGAGCCCGTGGGCGCGACACACGGCCGCCTGTGCCTCGGCGGGCTGGGGTGCGAAGTCGTCGGACACGCCAAGCGGCACGACGGTGATCTTGCCCGCCGCGACGCCCAGGTGCCTCACGATGTCGCTGCGCGTGCTCTCGGAGATGGCGATGATACGGTCGGCCCGCTCGACGACGTGCTGGTAGCGGCGGATCTTCATTCGGCGAAAGCGCTCGTCCGCATAGGCGTCGCTCACGAGCGCCGCCACGTCGTGGCAGGTGACGACCTTGCGGGCCGACGTCCAGCGCGGCAGCCGCGTGTCGGGGCCGTGGAAGACGTCGAGGCGGCGCATGAAGAGGGGGTTGAACGGCTCGTGAATGATCTTCGTGCGGAAGTTGGGCTTCTCGATGCGCGGGAAGTTATGGCGATAGCGGAGCCTGGAGAGGCGGTAGCAGATGGCGTACTGGTTCTCGGCGTCGAGGTCGGCCAGGCCGCGCAGCAGCCAGCGGATGTAGTTGCCGATGCCCGTTGCGCGCGTCTCAGCGGCACCCGAAGCGTCAATGGCGATCCTCATTGCGGGACGGGTCCTTCTGTCGCAGTGCCGGTGAGCGCGAGGCGCTCGAAGCGGTCGAGGAAGCTCTCCAGGCTGAACTGCTCGCGCACGCGGCGGACTCCGGCGGTGCCCATCTCCCGGCGTCGGGCCTCATCATGATACAGGGACGCCACGGCTTCTGCAATCGCGCGCGGGTCGAAGGGGTTGACGTGCAGCCCGGTCTCGCCATGCACCACGCTCTCGAGCGGCCCACCGTGGTCGGAGGCGACGACCGGCGTGCCGGAGGCCATCGCCTCGAGCGGCACCAGGCCGAACGGCTCGTCCACGGGGACATAGACCAGCAGGCGCGCCTCGCGGTAAACGCGCCGCAGCTCCGCGTCGGGCACGAAGCCGAGGAACTCGACGCGGCCGGTAAGGCCCAGCTCGGCCACTCGCCGCTCAAGGAGCGGGCGCTCGGCCCCATCGCCGACGATCCTCAATCGCGCCTGGCCGAGCCGCTCTTCGCCCGCCAGGAGGCCGAACGCCTCGATCACATTGTGCACGTTCTTCTTTCGCGTGAGCGGCGACACGGCGCAAAAGCCGACGCCGCGCTCGCAGGCCGGCTCGCGCTCGTCCGGCAGGGGAATGCCCAGGGCGCAGATCGCGGCCGCACGGCGGTACACGCGCTCGAAGGCGGCCTGTGAGAAGCGGCTGTTGACGAGCGCCTGGTCCACGGCCTGGAGGGCCGCCTGGTCCCAGGCGATGTCGCGCGCGCGCTTGCGCGCCCGGAGCGCGGCGCTGGCGCGCTCGCGCTCCACGTCGCGCCGCAGGTGCTCGTTATAACGCAGGTCCCCGCCGGCGGCGGCGAAACGGACCAGGTTCCTGTCCGTCTCCTCCCAATAGATTCTGCGGTTGGGCTCCTGGCAGTACCATACTACGCGCGGGAACCGGCGGCTCGCGCGGCGGGCGCGAGCCACCCACAGGTTCGACGGCCAGTTGTGGCAGTTCAGCACGTCGCAGTCGGCCACACGGCGCGCGAGCGAACGGCCGAACGAGTGGAGCGTGAGGCGCTTCGACCTCAGAAAAGCCAGCGGCGCGCGGAGGATTTCGACCTGAAGGCCGCGCACCTGCTCTTCGGGCCACAGTTCGGGCCGGTAGCTCGCCGTGAGCACGATGACGCGGTGCCCCCGCCGCGCGAGGCTCTGGGCCAGCCAGACCACGACATTCTCTGCCCCGCCCCGCACCGCCAGGTTCGGGTGGACCAATGCGATCTTCATGCGCCCTCGATGCGTCGAAGACAGACCGGCCGCCGGCGTCGCCAATAGGGGCTGATTCTACGCAAGGCACGCGATCTGTCAAGGCGCCGAGAGCTTGCGCCAGGCGGCCATCGAGCGGGCCAGGTGCTCGCGCGCATCGCCCCCGATGCCGTAGCACATCAGCCCGATGGGGCCGGTATAGCCCACGGCCCTCAGCTTGCTCAGAAGAGCGACGAGGTCGAACTGCCCGCGGTCAAGCGGCTGGATCAGCTTGTCCCAGCCCGCCTTGCGGTCGGCGTGGTCGGCGCCATTGAGCGTCACCACGAGCAGGTAGGGCGCCGCCTGTTTGAGGAGCGCGTCGAGGCCCGACTCGTCGCCCATCTTGAGCCAGTGGCACAGGTTGAAGTGGATGCCCACGTTCTTGCGATCGGCCTTCTTCGCCACGCGGATGGCATCCTCGACGCGTTCCAGCCAGTCGCCGGTGTGATGATAGAGGGCCACGCGCAGGCCGGAGGCGGCAGCCAGGTCGGCGATCTCCCGAACCACTTCGACCGCGTGCGGATCATTGGCCTCGGTGGACGGCGGGCAGCCCTGGAGGAGGAGGCCCAGGATGGTGTCGCGCCCCTTGAGCAGCCCGACGACTTCCTTGAGCTTCGGGTCGTAGGGGGGCTTGCCGGGCGCGACGTTGACCTGGATGTAGACCTCGAAGAGCTTCAGCCCTGCGGCGTCGAGGGTCTTCAGGCGTTCGGCCACGCCGCCGAGCCACAGGTGCGCGCAGCCGTCGAAGCCCAGCTCCTTCAGCATCGCCGCCTGCTCTTCGAGCGAGCGCTTCTTCGCGTCGTGCGTGTCCATGCACAGGACGAAGAAGGGAGAGGCCGTGCTCTTCGCAGGCGGCTCGGCGGCTCCTGCGGTGGTCAGGCAGCACACACCAGCCCACACTGCCATGAAGACTCGCATGACTGTGCCTCCAGGAGAGCCTCATGTCCTGCCAACCAGGGCCATCGTAGGCCGATGGTTGCAGGGAGTCAAACGATCTGGGCCGAGGGGCGACAGGGGGCGTTCCTCAGCGCTCGACGCCGAGGAGGCGCTGGAGGCGCTCGGGGCGCCAGTCGGGCGGCACGGCGTCGGGGTAGTGGAGGAACTGGTCGTGGGTGATCGGGGCGCCCTGGGCCGCGGCGCTCTGGTAGATGGCCTCGACCTCGCCCAGCCAGTCGAGGGCGTGGGCGGCGTCGTATGGGTACGCCTCGCGCTGGACGAGGCAGCGGATGAAGCGCTCCAGCTCCACCGCAAAGGCATTGCGCGGCTGGAGGTCGGGGTATTGCCAGTGGCTTCGCCAGTCCACCTGCCGGCCTTCGAGAATGTCGCGCCAGCGAAGGGCGGGGGCGGTCTCCTTCCATTGCACCTTGAGGCCGTTGAGGCCGAACACGATGGTGCCCTGCTCGCCCTCGACCGTGATTTCGAGCGGGCCGAACTCTGAATTGATGCGCCGGCACCAGGTCCACACCGAGTTGTTCACCACCCCGCACGTGTGCTCGCGGCGGATGGCCGCGTAGTCCTCAACGTCGCAGCGGATGAGTTCGCCCGTGTCGGCCGAGACTCGCTCGGGCACGAGCAGGCGCGCCACGGCCGAGAGCCGCTCGGTGGCGCCGAACAGCGCGGCGGAAATGTAGGCCTCGTGGCACATGTCGAGGATGATGCCGCCGCCCGCGTCGGCGAGGCGCCAGTTGAAGTCGGGGCGTTGGCCGCGGAAGGCCGGGTTGTCGCTCTTGCCGTCGCCCACCTCGTAGCCGAAGAGCATCTGGCACGAGATGGGGCGGATGAGGGGCAGCGTGGCCAGGGCCTTGCGGAAGCCGGGCGTCTGGAGCATGTCGTGCACCACGCCGCTGGCGAAATGCCGCCGCTCCAGCGCGGCCACCAGGTCGCGGCCCTCGCGGTAGTCGGCCGCGATGGGCTTCTCGCTGAAGACGCCCGCCGTCGCGGGGTCCAGCTCGTCGAGTGCGGCGAGCAGGGTGCCGTGCCGCGCGCCGGTGGCCACCGCGTTGTGATACACCTGGATGCACGGGTTGAGCCTCCTGGCCTGCTCGAATGCCTCGGGCAGCGAGGTGTGCCAGGCCTCGAGGCCGGTGGCGCGGGCGTACTCGGCCAGACGGGGCTCGTCGCGCCCCAGGCCGATGGGCACGGGCATCACCGTGTCGTCGGCCACCTGCACCCCGCCGCGCACGATGATGTCCTTGAGCGCCCGGTGAGCCACGTCGCCCATCCGCCCCGTCACGCCGTGCAGGATCACGCCCACCTTCATCTCGGCCATCGGCTTCAGTTCCTCCGTCTCCCCCTCACAGCATCGCGCGAGGCACGGGCGGAGTCAAGCATCTTGTGTCCGACGCAGCCCGGCGCTATACTGCCGCCTCACCCCGCGAAGGAAAGGAGCCTCGACGCATGGTCAAGCTCACCCGCTACGCCGGCAACCCGATCCTGAAGGCCAACCCCGCCAACCCGTGGGAGGCCCACTCCGTCTTCAATGCCGCCGCCGTGCTCAAGGACGGCAAGGTTTACCTCTTCTACCGCGCATGCGACGCCGCGTTCGGCGCGGCCTACGTTTCCAGCATCGGGCTGGCCACGAGCGACGACGGCTTCCGCTTCACGCGCGTGCCGGGGTGGGTGTACCAGGGCCAGGACCCCAGCGAGTCCCGCGGCGTGGAGGACCCGCGCATCACGCTCGTGGAGGGCAAGTACCGCATGCTCTACACCGCCTACGACGGGCGGCACCCGCGCGTGGCGATGGCCGAATCCGATGATCTGCTCCACTGGAGGCGCTACGGCATCATCCTGCCGCACCTGGACAACAAGGACTCGGCGATCTTCCCCAGCAAGATCGGTGGGCGCTACTGCATGATCCACCGCGAGCCGCCGTGCATGTGGCTCGCCTGGAGCGACGATTGCTACCGCTGGGGCGAGTTCGAGATCCTCGCCCGCCCGCGCCCCGGCACCTGGGAGCACGCCAAGATCGGCCTCTCGGGCCCCCCGATGCGCATCCCGGAAGGCTGGCTCGTCGTCTACCACGGTGTGGACGCCCAGAGCGTCTACCGCCAGAGCCTGATGCTGCTCGACGCCGAGAACCCGCGGAGGATTCTGCGGCAGCACCAGGACCCGATCATCCAGCCCGAAGCGGACTATGAGCTCTACGGCGACGTGAAGAACGTCGTCTTCTCCTGCGGCCAGGTGGTCAAGGACGACACGTTCTTCCTCTACTATGGGGGCGCCGACACGGTCATGGCCGTGGCCACCTGTCCGATGGCCGCTATTCGCGCGTGGGCGCAGGGGAACGGCTGACCGCCTGACCCAGCCCCGAAGGGACGAAAGGATCTAGCCGGCGGCGTAAGCCGCCGGAAAGCCAGGGGCCAACGGAATCTCCAGCCCCGACGGGGCGGCAGCGTCCTCATCCCCACACGAACCGCTCGTCATATGGGATGCCGTGCTTCTTCAGCAGGGCGATGAACTCCTGCCTGAAGTCGGCCTTCTGGTGATGTTGCTGCTGCCCCTGAATGTAGGCCAGCACCTTGGGCATCACGGAGGCTGAGACGCTGAAGGCCGCATAGCCCTCCTGCCAGGCGAAGGGGGCGAGAGTGGGAAACGTCTCGTGAATCCACTTCGAGGAGTTGGCCTTGATCACCCGCACCAGGTCGGCCACCGCCAGGGTAGGCGACCCCTGAAGCGCGATGTGGATGTGGTCGGGGGCGCCATTCGCGGCCAGCATCTGCCCGCCGACCTCACGGATGATGCCGCCAATGTAGGGCGCGACTCGAGCGAGGTGGTCAGGCTTGAGGTAGGACACGCGCTCCTTGGTTGCGAAGTCAAGGTGGTACAGCAGATTGGTGTAGGACATTCGGCGCTCCTTTCGCCCCGTCGGGGCTCTGTCTCCTCCTGGTCCCTTTCCGGCGGCTCACGCCGCCGGCAAGACCCTGTCGTCCCTTCGGGACTGGGCCGGCGCCTTCCCCCGACGCGTCTTCACTTACCCCTGCGAATCCTGTAGAGGGAGTAGCCCACCTCGCGCAGCGCGTCCCTCGTCTCAGGGTACGGCGTGTCGCAGCCGTCGAGGAGGCCGATCTGGTAGTTCTCCTCGTCGAGCGCGCGGCCGGTGGTCGGCTCGTCGGTGTACTTGAACCAGTGGGTGCCGACGAATTGCGGATGGCGCAGGGCGCCCTCGACGTATTCCCTGTAAGCCTTCGCCCGCTCGGCCTGGTCCTTCACGGGCACGAGGCCGGTGTGGAACATGCCGCGGTCGAGCGCGCCGAAGTGGAACTCGCCGACGATGAGCGGCACGTCGGCCCCGCCGGGGATGCGCACGTTGGCGATCGAGCGGCGATAGAAGTTGTAGCTCACCACGTCGCAAAACTTCACGGCGGCCGACACGGCCCGGTCGTTCACCCAGGCGAAGCGGCAGCCGAGGTAGAGCTGGTTGGGGGCCACCTCCTTGACGGCCTCGCGGATCACCCTGAAATAGGTCTCGGCCGTCTTCGTGTAGAAGGCGGCCAGGTCGTCACGGGCCCTGGCCTTGTCGGGCGCGCCGCGGTGGGCGAGCAGGGCGTCCCACGAGGCGTGGCTCGTGCCCCAGGCGGCGTTGAGTTTCGCGATGTCGCCGTGTTTGCCCCTCAGGTCGGCGAGGAAGACCTTCTTGGCCGCCTGGTCAGGGGGCGACTGGAGTGCGGCGATGGCGAGCGAGGTGTCGTCGCCCCAGGCGATCTCGTTGTCCACGAAGAAGCCGATGCACCAGGGGTCGCCTGCGGCCTTGCCCACCTGGGCGGCCATGGCCTTTCGGACCTCGTCGCGGAAGCTGGGGTCGAAGACATCGCGGAACTTGCCCCAGTAGCCCTGGCTGCCCTCGAGCAGCTTGCCGCCGAAATGCACCGTCGCCGTGTACGGCGTTCGCCGCATCAGGTACACGGCCGGGTCCGACCAGTTGGCGATGGTGTTCATGCCCCAACTGCGCAGGCGGCGATGGGCCATGTCGGCGATCTTCTGCTGCCAGCCGTCGCCGTACTTCCGCTTGCAGTTGGCCAGCAGGAAGCTGAAGCAGTCCACGGTCCGCCCTGCATAGTGGCCGTGAAGGGCGCGGCCTTGCGAGAAGAACTCCTTGAACTCCGGCCTGTCGCCGGGGAAGTCCTGGAACCAGGTCTGCCGTTCGTTGATGGGCGTGGAGTCGTTCTCGCGCACGCAGTCGGTGCCGTGCGACCAGAAGAGCCGGCCCTCGGGGTCCACGAGCCACCACTTGCCGTCGTGCTTCTCGACGCGGAAGAAGCCCGTGGCCTTGAGGGCGGGGCCGTCCTTCCAGCCGCCGTACTGATCCCAATCGGCGGGGCCGGGCTTCTCGGCAAGGTCCTTCAGTTCCGCGTCGAGGTGCGCCTTCAGGTCGTCGAGCGAATGGGTCTTGCCCGGCCAATCCTTGTGGATGTACTGGCCGAAGGTGTCAATGAAGGGGAAGAAGGCTTTCACTTTGTCGGGGTCCACGGGAGGCGGGACGTAGCTGCCGCCGACGCGGATGTTGTCAATCTCGAAGGCGTGGTCCTCCTTCGGGCGGGGCACGAAGACGAGGAGCTGGGTGACGTTTGCCGGGTCAATCGCGCGTTCGGGGTCGTTCGAGCCGTCGGGATAGCCGCGCATGCCGAAGAGCTTGCTGCGCATGGCGCTCACGGGCTTGCGCGCGAAGGGCACCTGGAGCGTGCCGCTTTCGCCGGGCTTGAGGTCGAGACGCCCCGTGAGGCAGTTGCGCACGCCGTCGGCGCCGGGGTTGTCCACGCGGCAGCAGACCGTGACGTCGTTCGCGCCGACGTTCTTCACATCGAGCGCGAGCCACTCGAAGGGCGAGAGGTCCCACTTGCCCTTCGGCGCCTTGAGGGTGATGCCGGGCCACTCGATGCGGCGGCCGCTGGCGATGCGAAGCGCCGAGCCCGTTTCCCTGCGGATCAACTCCACCTTCACATCGCTTGCCAGGATCGCCGTAGGGTCGAAGCCCCCACCAAAGTCGAAGAGCACCTGCTCGCCGGCGTCCGCCGCCGAGGAGGCGAGCAATGCGACGAGTGCCGCGCCACACAGCCACCAGGGGATTCCTGCCGCCATGCGAATGTCCTCCTGCGGGTTGCCCTCCCGACGTCGGTTATACACGAGCGGCGGGGCGAAGCCAAGTCGCCTTGACTTCCGGCCTGCCGGCGAGTAGAATCTGGCTCAAACGAGTCGGACGATTAAGGAGTGCGGGCCATGCCGTGTGGCGTCCAGGGCTATATCAAGGAGAACCAGGCTCTGGGCCTACGCCGACTTACACAAGTCGTTGGCGTACGCGCGCCGCGCGGGTCCTAGGGTCATCGCAACACCGAGTGCCGTCTATCACGCCCCAAGGCCCCAGCGGCCCTGGGGCGTTTTCATTATCCCCCTCCCGAGAGCTCCAGCACCTTTCGGGAGGGCAACTCGAAGGAAGAAGAACCCATGACCGACCGCGTGATCATCTTCGATACCACCCTCCGCGACGGCGAGCAATCGCCGGGCGCGAGCATGAACACGGCCGAGAAGATTGAGATCGCCCGCGCCCTGGCGGCGATGAAGGTGGACGTGATCGAGGCGGGCTTCCCGATCGCGTCGCCGGGCGATTTCGAGGCGGTGAGCCGTGTGGCGGCCGAGGTGAAGGGCGTGACCGTGGCCGGCCTGGCCCGGGCGCTCGAGAAGGACATCGTACGCGCTCACGAGGCCGTCAAGGGCGCCGAGCGGCCGCGCATCCACGTTTTCCTCGCCACCTCCAAGATTCACATGGAGCACAAGCTCAAGAAGGCCAAGGAGGAGATCGTCCGCCTCGCCGTCGAGGGGGTGAAGCTCGCGCGCAACCTCGTGGGCGACGTGGAGTTCTCGCCCGAGGACGCCTCGCGGACCGAGCCCGACTTCCTCTGCCAGGTGGTGGAGGCCGTGATCGCCGCGGGCGCGACCACCGTGAACATCCCCGACACCGTGGGCTACGCCGAGCCCGAGCAGTTCGGCGCCCTCATCGCCACGCTCCGCAACCGCGTGCCGAACATTGACCAGGCGGTCATCAGCGTCCACTGCCACAACGACCTCGGCCTCGCGGTGGCCAATTCGCTGGCCGCAGTGAAGGCGGGGGCGCGGCAGGTCGAGTGCACCATCAACGGCCTCGGCGAGCGCGCCGGCAACGCGGCCCTCGAAGAGATCGTGATGAACCTCAAGACCCGCCGCGACTACTTCGGCGTGGACACGGGGATCGTGACCCAGCGCCTCGTGCCCGCGAGCAAGCTCGTGGCCAGCCTCACCGGCATCTTCGTCCAGCGCAACAAGGCCATCGTCGGCCTCAACGCCTTCGCCCACGAGGCCGGCATCCACCAGCACGGCGTCCTCGCCGAGCGCTCGACCTATGAGATCATGCGCCCCGAGGATGTGGGGCTCCAGAAGAGCGACCTCGTGATCGGCAAACACTCGGGCCACCACGCCATCGGCGACCGCGCGCGCGACCTCGGCTACGAGCTCACCGACGAGCAGCTCGCCCAGGTGGTCGCCGAGGTCAAGGCCCTCGCCGACAAGAAGAAGCAGATCTTCGACGACGACCTCCGCACGATCATCGAAGGCATCGCCGCCGAGGCCAAGGGGCTCTTCAAGCTGGTGCGTTTCCAGATCACCAGCGGCACCGGCAGCATCGCCACGGCCGCCGTGGAACTCCAGCGTGACGACGAGGAGCCGAGCCAGGACGCCGCGACCGGCGACGGCCCTGTGGATGCCGTCTACAAGACCATTGACCGTATCACCGGAATCACCGGCCGGTTGCTCGACTACCAGATCCGCGCCGTCACCAGCGGCAAGGACGCGCTGGGCGAGGCCTCGCTCCTCTTCGAGTCGAACGGGCTGCGCGTATCGGGCCGCGCGGCCTCGACCGATATCCTCGAGGCCAGCGCCCTGGCCTACATTGTGGCCGTGAACAAAGTGGCCGCGCTCCTCCACCAGCGGAAGAGAGCCAACGGCGTCCCTGCGGCGGATGAGCACCCGTGAGCAAGACCCTGCTGTGCGTTTCGCTGACCGCGGAGACCACCGAGGAGACTCTCGCGTCGCTCCACGCGCCCACCCGCGCGTTCGACGTCGCCGAACTCCGGCTCGACTACACCCGCGAGCCGGACGTTCGGCGGCTCCTCGACGGCCGCCCCTGCCCGGTCATCGTCACCAACCGCCCCGTCCGCGAGGGCGGACGGTGGGCGGGCGATGAGGGGCGGCGGATCGCTCTCCTCGAGGAGGCCGATCGCCTGGGCGCCGACTTCGTGGACGTGGAGCTGGACGCCCTGCCCCGCTTCCGCCGGCAGGGCAAGGCGCGCCTCATCGTCTCCTACCACAACTTCGAGGAGACGCCGGCCGATATCGCAGCCATCGCCAGCCGCATCGAGCACACTGAGGCCGACATCGTGAAGATCGCCACGCAAGCGAAATCGCTGCGCGACAACCTGGCGATCTTCCGCCTGCTGCGCGCCGCTCGCAAGCCCACCATCGCCGTCACGATGGGCGAGCACGGCCATGTGAGCCGCGTGCTCGGCCCCAAGTTCGGCGCCTTCCTCGTCTTCGCTTCCCTCGAGGCCGGCCGCGAGGCCGCGCCCGGCCAGGTGCCCGTGGCCGACCTCCTCGGCCTCTACGGCTTCCGCCGCATCGGGCCGGCCACGCGCGTCTACGGCGTCATCGCCAACCCCGTCGCCCACTCGATGAGCCCGGCCATCCACAACGCCGCCTTCCAGCACGCCGGCCTCGACGCCGTCTACCTGCCGTTCCGCGTCGACTCTCCCGCCGACTTCATCCCCGCCTTCCGGGAGCTGCCCGTAGAGGGCTACAGCGTCACCATCCCGCACAAGGAGACCGTCATCCCCCTCCTCGACGAGGTGGAGCCCCTCGCCCGCCGCATCGGCGCCGTGAACACCATCGTCAGGCGCGACGGGCGCCTCTGCGGCTCGAACACCGACTGGTCGGCTGCCGTCGGGGCCGTTACGGGTGGCCTGCCCGAAGGGGATTCGCTGGCGGGGAAGTCCGTGCTGCTCCTGGGCGCGGGCGGCGCGGCGCGCGCCATGGCCTTCGGCCTCGCCGAGCGCGGCGCCCGCGTCGTCATCGCCAACCGCACCCACGAGCGCGCCGTCCGCCTCGCCGCCGAAGTGGGCTGCGCGGCGGTGCCGCTCGATGCCGCCGGCTCCGTCGCCTATGACATCCTCGTCAACGGCACCTCGCTCGGCATGCACCCGAGGGTGGACGAGACGCCTCTCGACGCCGCACGGTTGCGGCCGGGCGCGCTCGTCTTCGACAGCGTCTACAACCCGCCCGAGACCCGCCTCCTGCGCGAGGCCCGCGCCGCCGGCTGCCGCACCGTCAACGGCCTGGAGATGTTCGTCAATCAGGCCGTCGAGCAGTTCGAGCTGTGGACAGGCCTCCCCGCCCCGCGAGCCTTCATGCGCTCCGTCGTCGAATCCCGCCTCCGCCGCTGAGGGAGAACCCTAGCTTGACATCTCCGCCTCAAAGGGCTATTGATCGAGCGTGCCACTGGAATTGGCACACACGGCAGGAGTGAACAGGGATCGGGGAACAGTGATGCTCAGACGCTTCAGTGCCCGGGGCTTCAAGTCGCTCGACGATGTGACCATTGAGGTCCCCAGGCTGCTAGTGCTCTTCGGCCCCAATGCAGCGGGCAAGAGCAACTTCCTCGAGGCCCTCCAGTGCCTCTCCCGGCTGGTGACCGAGCGTACAGTCAAGGATGCTCTAACGGAGCCGATCCGCGGGTATCCAGTCGAAGCGTTCCGCATGCCTCCGGGTGGACTCCGAGACCTGATGAACCTTCAGCGGGTGTCATTCTGCCTGGGGGCTGATGTGCTGCCGAAGTCCGAACCTCGCGCGCTGAGATACAGGGTAGAGATCTCCGGTGACCCGAGAACTGGCTCCTTCGGTGTTGCCGATGAGTACCTTGCTGGCCTGCAAAGCAAGAAGGACAAGACGCTCGGAAAGCCCGTGATCGAGAGACAGGGGGACCGGTTCGTGGTGAGAGTCAGGGGAAAGCCAGCGCACCCGAAGTACGAGAGCATAGGTACCAATCACACGACTGCGTCCGTCCCGTCCTACACGGGAAGCAACTACCCACACATTGACCAGCTCCGGAGGGAGTTGGGCGCTTGGCGAACCTACTACCTAGACCCGCGAGTGGCCATGCGTGAGGCTAGGCCGCCATCAGAGGTCAACGATGTTGGGCCGTTGGGGGAGACGGTTGCGCCGTATCTCTATCGACTCAAGGTTGAGCACCCCAAGTGCTTCGAGGGCGTCCGGCGGACTCTGCGTACGCTCATTCCCTCCGTCGAAGGTGTGGATGTTGGCCTTGACAGGGACCGAGGGCATCTGGAGATCGTGGTACAGCAGAACGGCGTGCAGTACTCCACCCGCGTGATCTCCGAAGGCACGCTGCGGGTTCTCGCTCTATGCTCGCTTTGTGTGAACCCGTGGCGTCCGGCGCTGGTAGCCTTCGAAGAACCGGAGAATGGTGTGCACCCCCGTCGGCTGGACCTGATCGCGGAGATGCTTGTGTCGCTGGCCACGGAGGGTGCCACGCAGGTCGTAGTGACAACTCACTCGCCGCGGTTCTGCGACGCGGTATGGAAGCGGCGCGAACCCGGCGGGGAGGTCGCCCTTTACGCTGTCCGCAGGGAACGAGCCAGGACTGTCCTAGAACCCTTCGACCCCGCCGGCCCCCTGTTCAAGGACGTAGATGTCATGCGGGCTCTGACATCCCCAGCAGAGGACGGGGTGTTCGAGTCCCTCATCCAGAGGGGGCTGGTGGATGAGTAGGTCCGTTCAGATAGATCTCTTCTGCGAGGACCGCGCGCATGAGGAGCTGCTCAAGCATCTGATCCGTGTCATGTGCCGCCGAGAAAAAACAGATGGCAGGATCGAGGTGAGATCGGCGCGGGGCGGACACGGCAAGGCACTCGATGAACTCAGAAGCTACCAGGTTCTTGTTGAGAGAAGGGGCCTCCGACGTCCAGACCTTCTTGTGGTGGCCATTGATGCCAATTGCAGTTCCTATGCTCCCAAGGTTAGGGAGATAAGGGAGGCGATCAAACCTGACGTTTTCCCATACTGCGCAATCGCGTGTCCCGACCCCCATATCGAGCGCTGGTACACGGCGGACTCAGACGCGTTCCGCCAAGCTGTGGGCGCAACGCCCCCAGCGGCGGAACCGAGGTGCGACAAGCAGTCCCGGAACGTCCTGAAGAAGGCTCTCGCCCACGCTGTCAGGGCCGCGGGTCACCCTGCAATCCTCGGCGGCATCGAGTTCGCGGCTGAACTGGCCGAGGCGATGGACCTGTTCCGCGCCGGGAAGGCCGATGCGGCCCTGAAGCACTTCGTCGAGGAAGTGATGAGCGCGCTGCGCCAACTGAAGGGTGATTGACTCCTGGGGGGAACCGCGAGGCCGCTGAGCAGTTCGAGCTGTGGACAGGCCTCCCCGCCCCGCGCGAGATCATGCGCGAAGTGGTGGCGAGACGCCTCAGTCACTGATCGGCCCTCGCTGCTCCACCCGACCTCACTTGTTGTGGCAGGTGAGGCACAGGGCGCTGCCGTCGGACGTGATGCGCAGGAGATTACCCCCAGTGTTCTGGGAGTTGTGCACGTCGTGGCACGAGGCGCACTCGAGGTTGCCGGTATTGAACAGCAGATCCCTGGTAATCGAGCCGCCGAGAGCCGTCGTCTTGCTGCTGGGGTCGAAAAGACCCTTGTCCGCGGCGGCGAGCGCACTGTCATAGACGATGCCGATCGGGTGCGTGCCGCGCAGGTCGGTGCCGATGTGAGCGTTGCCAGTGATGAACGTCGAGCCCGTGGCGCCGCCGAAGCTGTCGAGGGCCACCGTTCCGTCATGGCAGCTCAAGCATAGCTTCGAGCCGTAATGATCGGGCTGCGTGGGCGTTGCGTCGAGGGTGGAACTGGAGTACAGAATGTAGGTCGCCGTGGTTGTCTGGTGGTTCCACAGCGGCGCAGCGGTCACCGTCGTGTCGGCGTTGTGCGGGGTGTGGCACACCTCGCAGATCTTGCCGCCCGACCAGCCCTTGCTGCTGAAATCGTGCTCCGATCCCACGATGCCGGCATGCGTCACCAGACAGAGACCGAGCATCGCAACAAACACCACCCCACGAACCCTCTGTGCCACCATGCGGCCACTCCTTTGCTGCCAACGCAGCGTGGTCCCCGCCAAGGGAATCCCAGGCCCCGGGAAGCTCAGGGAGAGAAGCCAACACGGGCGAGACAAGCGCAGCATCGGGCCATCGAGGCTGGCGCCGCGATGGCTATCACAGCGTGATACCTGATTTTACCCCCACAGCGCACCGTTGTCAAGGCGCCCGAAGAGCTACCCCGGTTCATCAGGGTTCAGCGATCCTGACGTGGTAGCCGCTGGGGAGTGTGGGACGACGACGGAGGCCCCAGCGTAAGCCACACCATAACCGTATACGTTGCAATTCCTTACGCTCTCATGCCATCCCATCTCATACTTGCTCATCCCGCAGATGAGCGAGCATGGCCGGAACCACGAGAATCGCCAATCCTCGCCCATCTACCCATGCTGTATCACTCTCCCCCTCTCAGGATTGATACAGCATGGGCAGGCTACGCCCGCCAGGCGCTCGGCACAGCCCTTCCCAGGAACCGCCAAGTCCACAACGATCAGGAATGCCCACACCCTGCACGCCCAGTCGAGTCGAACTCGCCAAACGGCGAAAGCCCGCTACTCCCATATTCGCAGTGGGGGATTGGGCGCCGGGCGCACCGCTGCGGGGTAATGGGGGCGATGGGCCGGCCCCCTGCACCACGTGCGCCGCGTCTCTCAGAGCAGGCCCGATTTCTGCGCCGGGGCAGTCACGCGAATCGTCACAATGAACTCCCTGACCAGCGCAGTGGCTCCACGGATCGTGGGTCCGGGGCCGCCGGGCAGGACGTAGACGACGCGCAACCTCGCCTGGCCGGGCTTGACGGCCCTGTAGCGGAAGACGTAGGTGCCAAGAGCCTTGTCGGCCGCGCCCGGCTTGGGCGTGAAGATGAGCCGGGGCGATACCCCGACCTCGCCCGGCTGCGCTCCCTCGCGCTGCACGGCGTCGCCCTCGGGCGCGTTCGCCTCCCAACCCGTCCCCGGGCGGTCGCCCACGAGCCGCACCTCGATAGGCTGGCCAACCGAGGCGTCCAGGGTCTTTCCGTTGTCGCGCTCCCGGATGACGAGGAGCTGTTCGCCCATCTTTTCGGCGATCTGGCGCAGGGCGGCGAACTGGGCGGGGGCGACCTCCTTGCCGAGGGCGTGCTTGCAGCCGGTAAAGAGCTCGACCACGCGTGCCGGCTTCGCATCGGCCGCGGCAGCGTAGAGTTCCAGCTCGGCATCGCGATCGCAGGCGCCGTTGCGCGCGTGCTCGGAATCCGGCCCCTTCTCGACCTGCGCGACCCAGGCGAGCACCGCCCGGAGACCCTCGGGCGAGCGAATGAGGAACTCCTCGCCGCCCACATAGTAGCGCAGGCGCGCGAGCGCGTAGACCGGGGCCTCTTCGTCCTTCGCCCACAGGCTGCCCGCCAGTGCAAGAGCCAGCAGGATACGTGCCGTTCGCATGAGCGTAACCCTCTCGCAACAGGGATGGCCGGCTGCTACCGCCTCGGCCGCGAACCGGTCTGCATTCTTCCGTGCAGCGACAAGCCTCTCGCTTGTCGAAAACCACCGCAAGCGGGATGCTTGCGGCTACGCTTGAAGCCCTGGCCCATGCCGCTGGTTCCGGCCACGGCAGACGGATTCGCGGCCGGAGCAGTATCTTTCTCTTAGACGCCGGCAGCGGACCGCGGGTTCCCCGCAGCTTGCGCAACGGCCCGACGCAGGATAAGATGTGCGGCAGGAGAGAAAAGCCCGCATGCTCACGTCCTCGGTGGTCCTCGCTTGCGCATTCGCCTTCATGCTGGGGGCTGTGACGGGCAGCTTCCTGAACGTGTGCATCCATCGGCTGCCGCGGGGCTTCCTGCTGCACAAGCCGCCCAGCCACTGCCCCTTCTGCAACGTGCCGATCCGCTGGCACGACAACATCCCGATCCTCAGCTACCTGCTGCTCGGGCGGCGCTGCCGCTTCTGCGGCATCCGCATCTCGCCGCGCTACGCGCTGGTGGAGGCGCTCACGGGGGGGCTCTTCGCCTACGTGACGTGGCGGCTGGCAGGGGGCGCGCAGGCGGACTATGCTCGACTGGGCGTCTACGCGGCTCTGACGGCGGCGCTGGTGGCGGCGAGCTTCATTGACATCGAGTTCCGCATCATCCCCGACGAGATCAGCCTGCCCGGCGCCCTGCTGGCGCCGCTGGCGAGCGTGGTGTGGCCCTCGCTGCACGAGATTGGCGAGCCGATTCTCGTCCGGCCCCTGGCCGGCCTGGCCGGGCTGACGCCGCTGGCGGCCCCGCGGGGATGCGCGCTCGTGGCCTCGCTGCTCGGCCTGGCCGTAGGGGCGGGCGTCATCTGGGTGCTGGGCGTGGTGGGCCGGGCGGCCTTCCGCAAGGAGGCGATGGGCTTTGGCGACGTGAAGCTGATGGCCATGGCCGGCGGTGTGCTGGGCTGGAAGCTGGCGCTGCTGGGCATCGTGCTGGGCGCGTTCGTGGGGGCGGCCGGCGGCCTGCTGATGCTGCTGCGCACCCGCGACACGCGGCTGCCCTTCGGCCCTTACCTCTCCATCGGCTGCTTTGCGGCGATGCTCCACGCACAGGATATCGCCGCGCTCTTCGACCGCCTCGCCTCCGCCCTCCAGCCCACGCTGCAATAGGGACGCGACTGAGCATGACAAGGCCCCCGCCAAGCGATGCTCGACGGGGGCCTCGGCGTTGCGGAGGGAGACCGCCTAGCCCGCATTTCCCACCAGCCCGCCAGCCTGGGAGTGCGGAACGCCCCCTTCTTGTCATGCTGAGCCTGTCGAAGCACCTTTCGGAGGAGCGGCCGCCGACAACGGAGTGTGCCCTGTGATGTCAGTCTGCCCCCTTGAAAGGTTCCTCGACTTCGCTCCGCTCCGCTCGGAATGACAGGGTTTCTTGCGCGGCTCCTGCGGGGCCGGTGAGAGATGCGGGCTAGAACCGCGCGATGCCGGCGCAGATGAGGGTCACGGCGAAGAGAATGGCCGCCACGTAGACGATGGCCTGCCGGCGCGGCGCCTGCGTGGTGTGCTGGAACACGTGGTAGAAGAGGAGGATGCTGGCCGGCATCGCAGCGACGACCAGCCCCTGGAACCACAGGTGCAGCCAGCCGAACACGAAGGCCACGGCCGAGGCGGCCACGATCGGGACGTAGGAGATCGCGAGCACGGCCAGGGCCTTCGGCAGCGCCTCGGGCACCCGCAGGATGGCCGCCATCACGAGCATGAGCGCGGCGAAGAGAATGCCCACGGCGATCGCGTCCATGAGCATCGTCTTGAAGAAGGTCGCCACCGCGCTCTCGCCATAACCCCCGCCGCCGCCCGCCATGGCCCGGCCGAGGGCCTCGAAGGCCCCCTCCAGGCCGCTCGCGCGGCTCAACGAGGCGTGCACCTGGAGGGCCAGAAGCCCGGCCAAGAGCACCTTGAGCCCGATCCACACGGCGGCGAAAACGGGGCACTTCTTGTCGGCCACGGCGGCGGAACCCGCATCGGGGTCTCGCACGATGGCCATCGTGTCGCCGAGCAGGCCCGTGAAGAATTCCGCGGCAGGGCTGGGGCCGGCCGGCCCGGCGGGGGCCGCGGGCGGCGGGCCGGGCGGGAGCGATTTCGCCGCTTCCGCGAACTCCGGCACGTCGGCGACCGGTTTCCATTCGGCCATGCCCTCCTTCCACACCACATCGCCGCGGCCCACCTCGCCGCGGCCCAGCATGGCCCGGACGTCCTCCTCAGCGAACGGCCCTTTCTGCTGGCCGCCCTGGCCGACATACCAGATCGCATCTGCCATCGCGGGTCTCCTTGACGGGATCGTGCGGGAAGCCGGCCCTTCGGGCTGTGCTCCCTACGACGAGCGGTCGGTGTTCCGCGCGATGCGGAAGATCGCGTAGGCGATCTCGACGCCCAGCATCGCGAGCAGGTAGGCCACGTAGGCCAGCAGCGGGGCCACGCCGGCCGCCATCACCAACTGGTTAGCCATCTCGTACGACATGGCCGCGGACATCACGGCGAACTGGTCGCTGCCCCACGTGCCGAACATCGAGAAGGTCGCCCACACGGTGCCCGCCGCGGCACCCGCGCCGAGGACGACGGGGGTGACCGCCAGCACGCAGCGGTAGACGAAGGTGAGGATCGCCAGGGCCGTCTCCCCCGCGCGCGCCTTCTTCGGGTCGTGCTCGATGTTCAGGCATTCCTTCGGGTTGAGACAGAAGATCGCCAGGTGTGCGAGCAACGCGCAGGCCACAAGCATGGGCAGCAACGGGCTGAACGCCCGCATGTTGATCGCGGTGATGACGCCGTTCACCAGCGCGCCAATCGCCCCGAGGGCCGAGAGCAGGCCCAAGCAGTCCATGAACGCCTTCGACGACATGACGTGGGTTTCGCCGGCGAGGATCTGCTGGCCGGCGTTGCCGAACTTGGCGGCGATATAGTGCAGCACAACGGCGATAAGGACCCCCTGGAGGCCGCCCAGGACGGGGCTGAAGCTCGATGCCTTGATGGCGCCCACGATGCCGGCGACCAGCCACACGAGGCCCGCGAAGACGAGCGCGATGCAGCCGATGCGGGTGAGGAGGCGCTGGTAGCGGCGGAAGCCCTCGGGCCGCGCGCCCAGGAACCGCACGCAGCCGAGCAGCTTCTCGATGAGCGATACGATGGGCGAGCTGACGGCCTCCTCCGCCGTGCCGCCCGCAAAGAGGTCGTGGAAGAACTTGCCGAAGGCGCTCGGCCCGGCGGGCGCCAGGGGCGCCACGGGCGCGCGGGGCGGGACCGGCGGCCCGGCCGGCGCCGCGCCGGCGAACCCGGGCACGGTGCCGATCGCTGCCCATTCCGCCATGCCGTCCCTCCACACGAGATCGGCTGCCGTGATCTCCCCGCGGGCGAGCATGCCCCGGAGGTCGGCCTCCGAGACGGGGCCCCGCTGTTGGCCGGCCTGAATCACGTACCACGCCGCGTCCGCCATCTCTCGCCTCCTACCCAGAGAACGGAGCGCCATGGCCTGAGGCCAGGGCGCCTTGCGCCGCGGCCCAGACCCTGTCTGCCGGCAACGCGCCTTACGGCACGACGACGGGCTTCATCGGGTTGCCTACGCGATCCTTGACCTTGCCCAGGGCGCCGACCAGGTCGGCCAGCTTGTACGTGTGGCTCACGAGGGGCGACACATCCACCAGCCCCGTGGCGAGCGCGCCCAGCGCCGTCTGCCACACGTTGGGCGCCAGCCACGAGAAGCGAATCGTCTTGTCCCACAGGATGCTCTGGAGCGCGGGCACGCGGATGACCGCCTTGTCGCCCGGCAGGCCGAAGTAGACGATGACCGAGCGGCGCCCCGAGATGGCGAGCGCCAGCTCCATCGCCTCCACCGAGCCCGTGGCCACGACCACGCGGTCGGCCATCTTGCCCTTCGTGAGATCGGCGATCTTTGCCTTGATGTCGGCCACGTAGTAGGGCGAGTTCTTCTCGCCGTCGTTGATGATGAGGTCGGCGCCCAGCTTGCGGCCGATCTCGAGGCGATAGTCGCGCGTGCCGAGCAGCGCGACGGCGCCGGCGCCCGACTTCTTGACGAGCTGCACCATCATGCAGCCGATGGCGCCCGGGCCGATGACGACGACGAACTGGCCGGGCTGCACCTCGAGGTTCTTGACGGCGTAGGTCGCGCACCCGAGCGGCTCGGTGAGCGCGCCGTGCTCGAACGACACGTTGTCGGGCAGGGGGTGGACGCCGGTGTATTTGGACTTGGAGTATTCGGCGAAGCCGCCGTTGCAGGAGACGCCGAGCACGGCCTTGTTCTCGCACAGGTTGGTCTGGCCGCGGTAGCACACGTCGCAGGCGTTGCAGTACTGCACGGGGTCGAGCACCACGCGGTCGCCGGGCTTGAAGAGCTTGAGGCTCTTGGGGATGTCGCCGACCTCGACGACCTCGCCCGTGTATTCGTGGCCGAGGACAAGGGGCCCCTTGCCCGTGGGGGTCTCGAGCGAGCTCATGCCGTAGTAGTAGGCGATGTCGGAGCCGCAGATGCCGCAGGCCTTCACGCGCACGAGCACCTCGTCGGCGGCGATCACCGGCATCGGCGCGTCCTCATAGGCCATCTTGAGCGGCTCGTAGAACACCTGGGCCTTCATCGTCTTGCCAGCGGCTTTCTTGGCCATGCGCGCGTCCCTCACTTTCCATACTTCTTGATGTAGGGCTCGAGGAATTTCTTGGCCGCGTCGGTGACGTTCCACGCCTCGGGCCAGAAGCACAGGTCAATCACCCACCACTCGCTCTTGTAGCCGGCCTTGAGGATGGCGGGGATGATCTTGTCGAAGTCCAGCACGCCCTCGCCGAAGGGGCGGTGGGTGCTCGTCTCGTTGCCGTGGAGAGTGTTGTCGGAGTCGATCAGGTGGATGTGGTTGATATGGCCGGTGAGGTTCTTGATGAGGTCGAGTTCGCCGTTGGGGAGGATTTCGACGGGCTCGGGCTGGCGGGCGCCCACGGCGGCGACCATGTGCGCGTGGCAGGCGTCGAGCAGGATGCCGAAGTTGGGGTGGTTCACCTTCTTGGCGATGCCGACGATTTCGCAGGGCTTGTTGAAGCAGAAGCCGGGCTCGAACTCCCAGGTGACCTTGACCTTGGCCTTGGCGGCCGTTTCGGCGCACTCGCGCCAGAGGTCCGCACACTTCTTCAGCGCATCCTGCCGGGCCTTGCCCACGGGGCCTGGGGGCGGGGCCACCGTGTCCACGCGGATGCACGGGATGCCGATGGCGACGCAGAAATCGAGGTTCTTCTTGAAGGTCGCGCGATAGCCGTCCTGCTTCTCCCAGGGCACAAGGGCATCGGACCAGAAGTCGGCGGCGATGGCGGAGACCTGGAGGCCGTTGTCGGCCAGCAGCTTGCGCAGCTCGGCCTGCTTGGCGGGGGTGGCGTAGTCGTCGGGGTGGGCGTGGGGGCGGAAGCCGCCCAGCTCGATCCCGTCGAAGCCCAGCTCGCCGAGCTTCTTGCACACCGTGGGCAGGTCAATGGGCGCCTTCGCATACGGCCCGAAGGTGTAGGCCCAGCTCCCGATCGACAACTTGACGGCCATTCCTGACCCTCCTTACACGAGTCCTCCCCGGAGTCCGGTTGTGCTGGCGAGTATAATGCCCCTCATGCGGCTTGTCAAGCGTTGACAAGCCGCACGCCGGATTGCTATAATCCCCCGCAGTCACGGTCCGGCCCTCGTGCCGCCGCTGTCGGCAATGGAGCAGTTCATGAGCGACGAGCAGGAACGGGCGGCAGGCCCCGCTGCCGAAGAGACCCCTGGGCAGTCTCCCGACGCCGAGGCATCGCAGCCGCAGCCCGAGGAGAGCGGCGCGCCGACGCCCGGCGACGCCTCCGCGCCGCCGGAAGGCGAGGGGGCTGTCGCGACCTCGCTGCCCGAAGGGGCCGGCGAGCCGGACTCCGAAGAGGAGGGGCCTCCTCCCGAGCCCGAGCCCGCTGCAAGGCCCGCCGCGCCCCCCGAGATGAACTACGACGGTCTCGAGAGCGGCCTGGCGTGGTTCGGCGCCGAGTCGTTCGAGCCGCCCGCTCCGGTGGGCTATGCCCCGGTGGCCGAGCAGGCCGCGGCGCCGCCCCGCGAGCTGTCGGAGCAGGAGCTCGACCAGCGCCGCCGCCGCATCCACGGCCGGTTCGAGACCCGCCGCAAAGAGGTAGAGACGCAGAAGCCCTGGTACCGGAAGATCCCGATGGGCGCGCTCAGCATGCTGCCCATCCTGGTGGTGCTGGCCGTGGTCGCCATCCTCTATCCGCCGTGGGGCGGAGGCAGCACCTTCCCTGCGTCGAAGCAGCCGCTCGACGAGGCCCTCCTCACGGCACAGCCCGTGGCCGATCCGGCGGAGGCGCTCCGCAAGCTGGGCGTCCAGGAGGCCATGCCGCACACCTGGGAGGTGCTGCCCGGCGACATCCTGCGGATGGCCGCCACCGAGACGGCGGCGAAGCTGGTCTTCGCCATTCCCAAGGGCCTCGGCAAGTTCGAGATCGCCTGCGACCTGTGCTTCGTCGAGCGCGACTCGGCCTCCTGGGGCGCCGCGCTCACCCTCGACCAGGCCGTAGGCATCACGCTCCAGGCGCACCCGAGCAAGCCCGGCAGGGACTACGTGGCCGGGCGTCGCTCCGGCCTCACCCTCGCCGGCCACGAGCACGTGATCCAGCCGCGCACGTGGAACGAGGTGAAGATTGTGCTCGACGAGGCGACGGCGCGCTACTTCTTCAACGGCAAGGCGCTGAATGCCGCGCCCGCGCGGCCGTCGGGCCTCACCAAAGTCGAACTCACCACCTACAACACCCGCCTCATGGTGCGCAACTGGCGGATCAAGCCGATCGAGTAAGCACCTCGGGGATGCGCCAATGGCTCCCGGCCGATGGATGGCGACCGCCGCTCTCGCAGCCGTGATGGTTGCCCGGGCGGCCGGAGGCGATCTGCCCCGGCCCGGCATCGGCGTCTTCTTCAGGGCGGACGAAGCGGCGGCCCTCCGCGAGAAGGTGCAGAAGCCGCCCTGCAAGGCCATCTACGAGCAACTGCTCAAACGGGCCAACGAGGCCCTGGCGAAGTGGCCCGAAGACAAGGCGAAGCTGCGCTTCGAGGAGCTGATGCCGAAGCTCCCCGACATTCAGACCGAGTTCGTGCCCAAGGAGTTCCTGCCCGAGGGCGGCAAGGAGGCGGGGATGGCCCTCGGGAACTACGGCAAGGACGGCGCCCCCGCCGCCGCGTTCGTTTATCTCATTACGGGCGAACGCAAGTACGCCGACTTCGCGTGGGAGGTCTTCGAGCTCTGCGCCAAGGCCAATCGCTGGGGCTGGTTCCCCTGGAGCGGCTCGCACATGCCGCAGATCCACTTCGGCATCCTGAGCCGCGGCCTGGTGCTCGTGGCCGATTGCGTGTGGGACACGCTCACCCCCGCCCAGCGCCAGCTCGCCCGCGAGGCCATCGCCGACAAGTGCGTCGAGCCGTACTTCCGCATCGTCCTCCACACGCCGGGCATGGGCCTCTTCCACCTCCGCTCGCTCAACCAGGGCAACAACGCCCTCGCCGCCGCTCTCATCGGCAGCATTTTCGTGGGCGGGACGTCCCCGTCCCGCAATACGCGGCGTGGGGACATGCCGCCCACAATGGAGGACAACCGCATCTGGTTCAACAGCCTGCTCCAGACCTTCCACTGGGCGATCACCCACGACATCGGCTGGATGGGCCAACACCTGGAAAGCGGCCTCGGCGGCTACTGGAGCGTCTCCATGCAGAACCTCTACACCGCCGCCGCCGCGCTCTGGAACGTCCGCGGCATTGACCTCCGCCCACACCCTGGCTTCGACCAGGCCACCTACTACCCCATCATCCACGAGACCACCGTCCCAGCCGTCAACCAGTTCACGGAGCCGATTGACCCGCTCTCCAAGGCACTGCCGGGCATCATCTCGGGCAAGCCCATCGAGCTGCCCCACGGCGGACGCTGCGGCGCCTGGTGGCTCGACTACGCGGCCAAGTTCCCCGACTCTCCCGCCCACTACTTCGTCCGCAAGGAAATGGTCACCCCTGACCGCCTCAACGTCGCCGATGCCCATCAGGGCGCACTCGGCCAGGTGCTCGGCATCGCCTGGTGGGACGATAAGCTCCTCGCCGACCCCAAGCCGCCCACCAGCCTCGCCCAGTTCACCGACCGCATGGCCGGCATCCGCAGCGGCTATGGGCTGGGGCAAACCTATCTCTACTTCAACGGCGACCTCTTCCTGAGCGCGAAGAACGAAATCCTCTGCACCACCTCCGGCATGTCGTGGCATTTCCCCTGGCACCAGTATCAGATCGCCGAGACGGGCATCGAGACG
Organism: Planctomycetota bacterium; assembly: GCA_035384565.1. Taxonomy (NCBI): domain Bacteria; kingdom Pseudomonadati; phylum Planctomycetota; species Planctomycetota bacterium. The sequence continues at coordinate 122,667 of DAOOIT010000001.1, forward strand.
GAGGGGGAGCCTTTCGCCCCCAGCATGATCATCAAGGAATCCTACAACGACGAGCGGTTCGCCTACTTCCGTGCCGAGAGCGGCTTCAGCAACGTCGCCTACTACCCACGCCCCGGCCAGCGCGAGAGCCACACCCACTACGACAAGCGCGAGCGGAGCATCCTCTACGTCCGCCCCGCTGACGACGCGCCCGACTACTTCGTCTTCTCCGACGTCGTTCGCCACAAGGATGAGAAGCCCCGCTGGCACGCCTGGACCTGGCACCTGTGGAACCACGCCGAGAACTCGAAGAACTTCGGCCGCTTCGTGCCGCTGGGCGACAACGCCGTTCGCGCCGAACGGCCCAACGCCGACCTCTATATCAAGTTCCTGACCCCCGACAAACTCGCCTTTGAGCAACATGGCGTCCCCTCGCAGCCCTGCGTCTCCTACCAGATGGACCACAACGGCCAGATGCTCCGCGCCATCGCGGGCGGCTACGAGCCGACGGATGCCAAGCCCGTCACCATTCCGCCCTCCGCCTGGAGGGCCCTGGCCCCTAACCTCCCGAAGGTTCCAAACCTTCGGGAGGTTAAGCTCGACGATGCCCCCGATGTCCCTGCCTTCCTTCATCTCTCCCCGCCTCCAACCGAAAAGACGGTCACGAGTGAAGTCGTCAAGGGCCTGACGGGTGGCATCCGCTACCGGGCCTCGCTCAAGTGCAAGGAGGCCAACTACCGCGTCTACGAGGCCACGGCCTGGGAGATCGGGTTGGAGCTTCTCGACAAAGATGGGAAGGCCATCGCCAAGCCCGAGACGCCCTACGGCCATCCCGACCCGCTGAAACTCGGCGCGCCCAAGAGCGACATCAAGACCCACGACTGGACTGAAACCGTGTCGTACTTCGACGCGCCGGAGGGCGCGATCGCCTGCCGGGCCAGCTTCCGCGCCGTGGGCAGCGCCCACTACTTCACCCTCGGCGAGCTGTGGTTCGGCGAGATCAAGCTGGAGCCTGTCGGCAAGCCGCACCGGGAGCGCGAGCAACGCTTCCTCACTATCGTCATGCCTCTCGCCAAGAATGCGAAACCGCCGGAACTCAAGATGACCGAGAAAGGCATTCTCGCATTATTCCCCGATCCTGCGAAGAAGGGCGGCGCGAGCGCCCTGACCACCAACTCGGACGCGAATGCGAAGCAGCTTCTCGCGGGGCTGAAGCCGGTGCTCGACCAGCTTGCCGCCGAGCGCGATGCGGTGACGAGTAAGGGGAGAAAGAACCTCGCTCTCGACGCCAAGGTCACGGCGTCCGCAAGCCGCGACGAGCGGTTCCCGCCCTCGAAGGTCATTGACAACCAAGTGGCCGAATACCCGCTCGACGGGCATCTCGACTACACGCTCGGCATCGTGTGGACCTCCAGCCGCTTCGCAGGCTACGGCTCGGGCAAGGAATCGCTCCTCGACAACCGCGACTACTTCCCGCTCTACGTGAAACCCACCTACTGGCTGTTGCCAGAGAACACGCTCGGCCACGTGGAGCTCAAGCTGAAGGAGCCGGCCGCCGTGGACCTCGTGCGCCTCTTGAACACCAGCAACGCGGGCCTCAACGACTTCGCCGCCCACACCTTCCGCGTTGAACTCTACAGCTCTGACCGCAAGCTCCTCTCGTGGAAGGAGGACGCGTTCGGCAAGGTCTTCGACCGCCCGTTCCAGCACGCCTTCTTCGCCCCCAAGTGGTTCAGCCGCTACACGCCGACGTTCGCGGGGATGCTGGAGCCGGGCGTCACCGTGCCCTTCGGCGATGGCTGGAAGGAAATCGCCTTCGGCGACGTGAAGGGCGTCAAGCTCGTCCGTGTCGTCCTTACCAAGTTCTGGGGCATCGGCGGCGGGCTCAACGAGGTGCAGGTCTACGGCCGCTGAGGCTCCCCCACCCGGCTTCCAGGGGCCGCCTGAACTGCCAGAGGGGCCGAGCCGCGGTCCTTCAGGCATCGTTGCGAGTGCCGGGCGCTCTGGCTACAATCTGACGGCCGGCAAGCGCGCGCCGCCCTTTGCGACAGTGGCCTTGTTTCGGAGGAGCCAGCATGAGAAGCAGAACCCGGGGCATCCTTCTCCTGGGCGTTGTGGCTGGCGGGGCGCTCCTCGCCTCGTGCGCGGACATGCTCGAGCGCTACGAGCCTGAGGTCCTGCCCAGCGTCGGCAAGGCGCCCTACGGAGAGCTGCCCGACGGCAGTTCGGTGGACCTCTACACGCTGGCGAACGGCACGGGCATGCAGGTCAAGGTGCTCAACTATGGCGCCATCCTGGCCAGCGTGGAGGTGCCCGACCGGGAGGGCACGGTCGCCGATGTGACGCTCGGCTACGACTCGCTGGAGGGCTGGATGAAGAACCCCGCGTACTTCGGCGCCACGGTCGGCCGCTACGCCAACCGCATCGCGCGCGGCACGTTCACCCTCGACGGCCAAACCTTCAAGCTGGCGACGAACAACGGCGAGAACCACATCCACGGCGGCCTCGTGGGCTTCCACAAGGTGCTCTGGAACGCCCAGCCGATGGTCACCTCCACGTCGGCGGGCGTGCGCCTCACCTACGTCAGCCGCGACGGCGAGGAGGGCTATCCCGGCACCCTGAGCGTGACGGTGGTCTACACGCTCTCAACCCGCAATGAGCTCAAGATCGAGTTCACCGCCACCACCGACAAGCCCACCGTGGTGAACCTCACGAACCACGCCTACTGGAACCTGGGCGGCCCGGGCTCGGGCGACGTGCTTGGCCATCTCCTCACCCTGTTCGCCGACCAGTACACGCCCGTGGACAAGGGCCTGATCCCTACAGGGGAGCTCAAGCCCGTGCTGGATACGCCGATGGACTTCACGGCCCCGACGCCGATCGGCAAGCGCATTGCCGAGGTCGAGGGCGGCTACGACCACAACTTCGTCCTGCGCAACCAGCCGCCGCGCGTGGGCATTGCGGCGCGCCTCTACGACCCCAGGAGCGGCCGCCTGATGGAGCTCCTCACCGACCAGCCGGGCCTTCAGCTCTACACCGGGAACTTCCTCGATGGCTCCATCGTCGGCAAGGGGGGCGTCGCCTACGGCAAGCATGCGGGCCTGTGCCTCGAGGCCCAGCGCTACCCCGACTCCCCCAATCGCCCGAATTTCCCTTCGCCCGTGCTCCGGCCCGGCGAGACCTACCGCCACACGCAGATCCTCCGGTTCTCCACCCGGCCATTGCCGCATTCGAACGCCCGTTGAAAAGTGCTCTTGGAACCGGTATGATACCTCGGTCCCCCGCTCAAGCAGCTCCGGGTAACGGTGCCATGCCAGACGCGCGGCCCGCAGGCGGAACCTACTACTACCTGTCGAACCTCCTCGGCGCGAGAGTGTTCGTAGAGGGCGAGGGGCCGGCGCTGGGCCGGCTGCGCGACATCGGCTTTGCCGGCGGCGCGGCCTACCCGCCCGCCGTGAGCCTCGAGGTGGCCGTGCGCAAGAACGGGGTTCGGGTGTTGCCCTGGTCCGCCGTGGTGGAGTTCTCCGCCAAGGGCATCCGAACGCGGAGAACGGACGAGCCGGCGCCGCCGGCGGACTTCTGGGTGCGGCGCGACGTGCTGGACGACCAGGTGGTGGACCTCTCGGGGGCCAAGGTGCGGCGGGTGAACGACGTGCAGTTCCTCTACGCGGAGGGGCAACTGGTGCCCGCCCACGTGGAGATTGGCGTCTACGGCCTCTTGCGCCGGCTCGGCGTGGCCCGGGCCGTGGCCGGGCTCCTCCGCTGGCTCTTCGACTACACGCTCAAGGAGCGTTTCATCACGTGGCGACACGTGCAGGTCGTGAGCCCGGGCGGCTCGCCCGGCGGCGTGCGCGTGACGGCCCTCGCCAGCCGCCTGGCCGACCTCCACCCCGCCGAGCTGGCCGATATTCTCGAGGAACTCGGCGCGAAGGAGCGGCAGGCGCTGCTGCGCACGCTTGACCCCGAGACGGCTGCCGGCGCCCTCGAGGAGGTGACCCCCGACGTCCAACGCACCATGCTGGCCCAGGAGGAGCCGGGCAAGGCAGCCGATATCCTCGAAGAGATGCCCGCGCAGGAGGCCGCGGACCTCCTGCGCGAGCTGCCCGACCCCGAAGCCCAACGGATCATCAGCCGAATGGACTTCGAGGCGGCGGAGGACGTGCGCGAACTCCTCGCTCACGAGGATGAGAGCGCGGGCAGCATGATGTCCACCTCGTGCATCGAGGCGGCGCCCGACGACATCGTCGCGGATGTCCTGGAGGCCATCCGCCGCCGTGCCGAAGAGATCGGCGTGTTCAACATCATCTACGTGCTCGACGAGGGCCGGCGCCTGGTGGGCGTGGTGAGCCTGCGCGAGCTGTTCGCCGCCTCGCCCGACGCCCGCATCGGCCGCCTGATGACCACGCATCTGATCAAGGTGGGGCCCGAGGCACGGCTGCGCGACCTCGCGCGCCTCTTCGCGAAGTACGGCCTGCGGGCCGTGCCGGTGGTGGACGAACGCGGGGGCTTCCTGGGGGCCGTGCGGCTCAAGGACGTGTTGAACGAGCTGGCGCCCCTGATACGGGAGGAGCGATGAGCACCTGGCGGCGATGGCGCGTGCGTCTGGCCCTGTTCGCCATGGTGGTGGGGCCGGGCATCATCACGGCGAACGTGGACAACGACGCCGGCGGCATCGCCACGTACTCGGTCGCGGGCGCGAAGTACGGCTACATGCTCCTGTGGGTTCTGATCCCCACCTGCATTCTTCTGGTGCTGGTCCAGGAGATGTGCAGCAGGATGGGCGTGGTGACCGGCAAGGGGCTCTCGGCTCTCATCCGCGAGCGGTTCGGCCTGAGGGCCTCTTTCTATCTCATGGTTGCCCTCGTGCTCACGAACCTGGGCAATGCGATTGCCGACTTCGCAGGCGTGGTGGCGGGAGCCGGCATCTTCGGCATCCCGGAGTTCATCTCCGCCCCGCTCAGCGCATTCATCCTCTGGCACGCGGTGGTCAAGGGAACGTACCGCTCTGTCGAGCGCTGGTTCTTCGTGGCCTGCCTGTTCTACGTGGCGTACATCATCTCGGGGATTCTGGCCAAGCCGGACTGGGGGGCCGCCTTGCGCGGCACCTTCGTGCCGCGGATGACGTGGGACGCCGGTTGCCTCTACATGGTGGTGGGCATCATCGGCACCACGATCGCCCCCTGGATGCAGTTCTACCAGCAGGCCAGCGTCATCGAGAAAGGCATACCGCTCAAGCACTACCGATACGCGGTGGCCGACACCGTGATCGGCGGGGTCATCGTCACGATCGTCTGTTACTTCATCGTGCTGGCGTGCGGCGCGACGCTCCACCCCCGAGGAATCGAGGTGGAGACGGCCGACCAGGCGGCGGAGGCCCTCTACCCCATTGCCGGCAACTACTGCGCCACGCTCTTCGCGATCGGCCTCATCGCGGCCTCGCATTTCGGCGCCACGATCCTGCCGATCTCCACCGCCACCAGCGTCTGCGAGGCCATGGGGTGGGAGACGGGCGTAGACAGGCGTTTCTCCGAGGCGCCTCATTACTACTCCATCTACACCTTCACCATCGTGATCGGCGCCACCGTTGCCGCCGTGACCAGCACGGCCATGCTAGTCAAGATCATGCTGTTTTCCCAGGTCGTTAACGGCATCCTGCTCCCCGCGGTGGTCTTCTTCATGCTCCGCATCACCAGCGACAAGAGCATCATGGGCAACTACACGAATGGGCGGTTCTTCAACATTGTGGCCTGGCTGGGCACCGGCCTGGTCGCTGCCATGAGCCTCACGATGGTGGTTCTCACCTTCCTGCACGGCGGCTAGGAGCCTGCTCCTAGGAGGCGGTTGACCCGAGCCGGCCTCCGTAGTACTATGAGAGCTGGGGAGCCCGCGATTCCCCCGAGCCGTTGAAAGGAGACGGAAGATGAATGCCAAGCGTTCGCTAGTGATGTTGGGTGTAGCGCTCACTGCGCTCGTCAGTTCGGGCTGCGCGCTGCTGCTCGTGGGCGCCGGCGCTGCCGCGGGCGCGGGCACCGTGGCCTATCTCCAGGGGGAACTCAAGACCAATCAGGACGCCCCGCTCGACAAGGTGCTGAAGGCCACCGACGCCACGCTCAAGGAGATGAAGCTCACGGTCCTCGAGCGCACGGAAGGGGTCGAGCGCGCGAAGCTCACGGCCCGTGTGGAGGCCGACAAGCGGGTGGAGATCACGCTCACGAAGCTTACGCCGAAGGCGACGGCCATCTCCATCCGCGTAGGCGTGTTCGGCGACGAGGCCCTCTCGCGCCAGATTCTCGAGAAGATCCTCAAGCGCCTCTGAGCGGCCTCGCTACTTCCCCGGCGGCGTCTGCCGCACGCGGTAGAGCACCTTCGCCCGGTGCGCCAGGTACTCCACGGAGCCGTCCGGACGCCACGCGGGGCCGTTGGGGATGATGCCGTCGTAGGCGGGGCCGGCCTGGCCGTCCAGCACGATGAACGACTGGCTGGCCTTGGCATCTCCCCGTTTGGCGCGGCAGGCGACGTGTCGCCCGTCGGGGCTGAAGGCCGGCGGCGCGATGTCGTCGAACTCGGGTCCCGTCTGTCCATCCACGACCACGAATTTCCTTGTGGCTCTGCCGGCGACGTAAAGAAGGCGCGAGCCGTCCGGGCTGAAGGCCACGGTGCCCTCGCCGATGCCGCCGAACTCGGGGCCGGGCTGGCCGTCGGCCACCACGAGCCAGGCGTCGCCCTTGCGCGCGCCGTAGGCCAGCCGCTTGCCGTCGGGGCTGAAGACGGGCGTGCGCGACTTGAGGCCGTCCCACGGCGGGCCGGGCTGGCCGTCCACCACCATCAGCCACTTCTCGCCGCGGCGCGCGCCGTAGGCCACCCGCCTGCTGTCGGGGCTGAAGACGGGTGTGCGGTCCATGATGGCATCGAAGTCCGGCCCCGCCTTGCCATCGAGGATCACGGCCCACTTCTGCCCCTTCTTCGCGCTGTAGGCCACGCGCGTGCTGTCGGGGCTGAAGACCGGGTCGCCGCGGCCCAGGGCATCGAAGGGGGGGCCGGGCTGGCCGTCGAGGAACAGGTGGTGTTTCTCTCCCACGCGCCCGCCCCAGGCCAGGCGCGCGCTGTCGGGGCTGAAGGTCGGGCTGCCCTCGGCGAGGGCGTCCATCTCCGGCCCGGCCCGGCCGTCCAGAAACACCACGTGCTTCTTGCCGAGTTGCGCAGCGTACGCTAGGTGCTTGCCATCAGGGCTGAAGAGCGGGCTGCCGGGGAGAATGGCGTCCACCGGGGGCCCCGCCTGACCGTCCACGACGACGACCCACTTGGCGCCCGACTGCGCGCCGTAGGCCAGACGCGTGCCGTCGGGGCTGAAAAAGGGCGCGCCGGCCTGGATCGCGTCGAACTCGGGGCCGGCCTGCCCGCCCACGATCACGGACCACTTGTCGCCCCTCTTGGCGGCGTAGGCGACGCGCGTGCCGTCGGGGCTGAAGACGGGGTTGTCGGCCAGGATGGCGTCGAACTCCGGGCCGGGCTGGCCATCGAGCACGACGGTCCACTTCCCGCCCCTGTGGCCCGCATAGGCCACGTGGGCGCCATTGGGGCTGAAGAAGGGGTGACGCTCGAGGATGCCGTCGAACTCGGGGCCGGCCTGGCCGTCAATCACGGCAAGCTGTTTCTTGCCCTTGGCGGCGATGTAGCCGAGGCGCTTGCCGTCGGGGCTGAAGCGCAACGTGCCCGGGGCGATGGCGTCGTAGGCGGGGCCGGGCTGGCCGTCGAGCACGACGATCACCTTGCCCTCGACGGCGGCGGCGTAGGCCAGGCGCTGCCCGTCGCGCGTTGTGCGCCAGAGCAGGATGTTGTCGTGAAGCGGCCCGAGCTTCTGCTCCTCCACCTTCGCAACGGGCGGGGCCTCGCCGCCACGCGCCACACCCAGGAGCATTACGCAGGACATGACACACAGGACGGTTATGCGCAAACGCTTGCCTCCTAGTGACCACTGCACCAGCAAGGCGACACGCCTGCTTGTGCACGAGGCCGTTCTAGCAGCCCACGAAGTGGGCTACGGCTCAAACGCCCCCATTCCGGGGCTAAGACGACTGCGCTCCTCCTCCCATGGTCAGGGCTTTGTGGGGACGCCTGCTCCCCGCTGTAGCCGTACGGGCGCCTCGGTCATCGCCTCGGCATTATCGTAAATCGCTGTCAGATTGTCCAGTTGCACGCTGCGGTCGGCCACGGGCACCAGGTCGTTGACGTAGATGTTGTGCGTGCGCATCTCGAGGATGATGCGGGTGAGCTTCACCGGCAGGTCTACGATACCCTCGGCCGAGTGGTTCCACCAGACGGTGTCCTTCTCGCGGTAGTTGTCGCCGGGCAGGTTGTTGGGCAGGGGGAACTCGAGCCAGCGCCAGCCATCGAAGTTGAAGTAGGACCACGAATGGATGTCGTCGCAGTTCCACTCGTTCTTGGTGCCGATGCTCTGCCACACTTCGCCCTTAGCGTCCTCGATCTCGTAGATGATGCGGCCCCAGTTGGAGTGGCCGTTGGCCCAGACGCCGAGCGCCCGTGCCTTGCCAGGGATGGCGAGGGGCTTGGGCGGCGTGAAGACGCCGTACCAGGCGGCGAGGGGGCGCTCCTTGTCAGGGTCGGCCAGCGTGATCTGCCAGACGTTCGACTTCCGTTGCTCGGATGCCACGCCTTCGGATTTCATGGGCCCGGGGAAGCGGGGCAGGTCCCAGTGGTTCTTGGCATAGCGGTCGTAGGGCGCGGGGTCGTAGTTCCAGGGCTTGTCGAACTTGTCGAGTACGAGGCTGTGTCCGGCAGGCTGCTCGGCGTGCTGGGGCCGCCAGAGATCGATCTTCGTGATGGGCTGGTCGGTCGTGACCCAGACGGGTGTGGGCGTTAGCTCCACCCCCAGCGCGAGTGTGATCCAGGGCTCCGCGGGCCTCTGCTCATTGCCGCTCTCGTCCGTGAACACCACGGTCTTCGCCTTGGGGGCGTGGAGCATGGCAGGGCGACTCCCTCGAATCGTCCAGAGGCAGTAGATGAACTGCGTCCCGCTCTTGAAGCGGACGCAGTAGGCGGACTGGGAGCCGGTGGGCACGTAGCCGTCGAAGCTCGCCTGGTCGAGGAGGCGGGTCATCGTGGCATAGGCGGGGAAGGCGGGCTTGGGGTTGAACTCAGGCCGCGGCCCCGTGATGCCGATGCAGCCATAGTGGTTGCTGCCCCAGTAGTCCGCGCAGTCGTGGAGCGTGAAACACCACATGAACTTCGCCGTGCCCAGGGCGAGCGACAGGACGGAGGTGCGGACGTAGTGGTCGGCCGCCGTCCGCGGGCCGAGGGCGAGGGGATGGCTCGATGCGAAGTAGCTCTCGGTGTGGATGATGGGGATACCTTCGTAGCCGCAGCGTTTCATCTCCTCGCGGAGCATCCACAGGCGGTTCGGGGCGACCGAGCGAATGGGCATCTCGGGCATGCGCTCGAACTGCGGGGTGTCCAGGCCGATGGCGTCCATCAGCTCCTTCGGGAACTTCTCCCACATGAAGGGCACGCTGAAGATGGGCTCGCACCAGCCGAAGGATATCTTGGCCTTGGGCGCGTGCTTGCGGATGCCTTCGCAGGCAGCCTTGCCCGTGACGATGAAGGCGCGGAGGCGCGCCCTCTCCTCGGCGGTCAACTGCTGTTCGCCCTCGCCCACGAAGCGCGAGAGGATGCCGTAGGTCAGCGTCTCCGAGATGGCCTGCTCGGTGAAGACGCAGAAGTAAGGGATGTCGGGCGACTCCTTGAGCATCTCGGCAACCTTGAGGCCGATCTCGTCGCCGAACTTCTCGTACTCCTTCGGGTCGTGGGGGTCCTGGAAAGCCCACTTGGCGGGGCCGCCGAGGACGTGGGCGGGGTTGGGGATCATGCCCCACTGGCGGCGAGTCTGGATGTCCTTGGCCGCGGCGATGCGGGTGCCGGCGGCGCGGAGGAGGTAGAGGTCCTCCGCCTCGTTGGGGTTGGTCAGGTGGCCGCCGCGCCACCACCAGAGGCCCCAGCGGCTGCTGGACGCATCGGCCTTCCGTGTGTCGGGCGGGAGCTGGACGAATGTGCCCTCCTGCGCAAACGTCTCGCCGCCGACCTCGGCCTCGGTCTTCACGCGGTGCAGGCCGACCACCTGCGGCGCGAGGGGGAAGTCGAGTTGTCCGCTCAGGCCCGGCCCCAGCCGGCTCTCGCCCTCAAGGATCGCCTGCTTGCCATAGGGGTCGGTGATGGTGAGGCGGATGGCGGCGCGCATCTCGCGGCTGCGGAGATTCGCCAACTTCACCTGCCAGACGGGCGTTTCGGGGCTGACGAAGGCGTTGCCCGTGCGGTTGCTGGACGCGATGAGGCGGACAGGCGCCTCCTCCAGCGTCATGGCGAAGATGCGCACGCCGCTCGGCAGGCCGCCCTGGAACCGGTCGTAGACCGCAGGGTCGGGGAACATCCGCCAGTCGTGGACCTGCTTTGTCAGCTCAAGGGAGAGCGTGTGCTCCTCGCGGAAACGCGAGGCGATGGTCACGCTGTCCAGCTCGATGGGCACGAGCCACAGACTGCCGCTCTCCCCATTGGCCCGCGTCACAGGCAGGCGCTGCGTCCCCCTGGGCGCATTGTGGGCCGGGCCTCCGCGCCCCGCGAATGTCGGCACCTCGGCGGCCGCATCCACGGCGAAGCCTGCCCGTGGACGATAGAAGCGGGCGGTGACGACCGGCACCTTGTTCGGCTCGCCATCGGAGGCCGCGACGAGCCACAGCCGCCGCCAGGGGCGGTTGGGCACGCTGAAGCGAATCCGCGCGGGGTCAATCAGCCACGGTTCAGGCCAGGTCGTGAGTGCATCTATGTAGTCGGCGTGGTTCCTGAAGCGGAACAGACTGGCGCCGACGTCCACGTGGTCGAGGCCGCCCCTCTCCCACCAGGCGAACTGGAAGGGCACTCCGCGCACGGCCACGGTGCCAAAGCCCGGCGGCATGGACGCACGGTCGAGCATCCTTGCGGGGCCGGCCATGGCCTCAGCGTTGCACGCCTCCTGGATGCGCACCGGGCAGAAGCCCTCCGGGTTCGTAGTGCGGGCTTCAGGCCGTATCTGAGGAGGCGGGCTGAAGCCCGCACTACGAACGACGCGGAGTGAGGCAACGCGGACGTTGCCTCGGAGCCAGAGGCCCACATCGCCCGTGATGCGCCCCGGCGGCCGCCGCTCGGCTACGAGGAACCCGCCCTTGTAGAGGCGCACAGCGTCCGGCTCAAGCTCGATCCTCAGCGTGAACCACGTCTCAGGCACTCTCTTGATCCTCGCCATCGCCGCCTCGAGCTCCGTCCGTAGAGGCTCGGGCCAGTACTTCGGCATCTCCCTGAAACGCTCGGCGATTGTGACTGGGTGCGGCCACTGCATGCGGACGGGGTCCTCGATGGCGGGCCGAGAGGTCTGGTAGACGCGGCTTCCCGCCATGCCCATCATCGGGGAGAGGGTGAGGTGAAAGCGGCCCGTGGCCGGCGACGAGGTGGCCTCCAGCGCGTAGTCCCACTCGGGCGCAGCGCTCAGCCCCCTCACGCCGCAGGCAAGGGTGGCCCCGTGGCCGCCGGCCTTCTCCTCGGTGATGCGGACGTGTGCGATGATCTCGCAAGGCCCCTCGGCGGCCCTCCGCGTCCGCAGGAAGCCCACGGCCCCGCCCGAGTGCTCGAGGACGGTGGCGCCGAGCGACTCGTCGCCGACCGCCTTCAGCCCCGGCCCCACCTCCCAGTCGTCCTGAGCCTTCTCCGTGCTCATCGGCAACCGGGCGATGTCTTCGCCGGCGGGCACCTCCCTCCACCACCTGCCGCCGAAGAGGCCCGCGTGGGCGGACGCGGCTATGCAGAGCGCCATCAGGCACGGGGCTGGGATTCGGCGCATCGGCATCCTCCTTCATCCTCGAGGCCGCGCTCCCCCTCCGCCGCCGCATTATACACCTTGCGCCCTGTCTTGCCAGTCACGCGCGTAGCCGCAACCGACCCGGTTGCGCTCGGCAAGCGGAAGGCTTGACACTAGGCCCTTACGTACGGCCTGAAGGCCGCACTACGAACTCGCGCGCTTGACGCCTCGCCGCCTTTCTGCGATCATCGGATTCGCGCCGATTCGCGTGATTCGCGGTCCAATGTCTCTCGGGGAATCTGCCTGATGGAGATCAAGCTGAAGTACGGGCTGAACCCGCATCAGAAGTTCGCGCGCCTCGTCATCGAGCGCGACCCATCGCCGCTGAAGATTCACAACGGTACGCCGGGCTACATCAACCTGCTGGACCTGCTGGGCGCCTGGCAACTCGCGCGCGAGCTCAAGCAGGCGACGGGACTGCCGGGGGCGGCGTCGTTCAAGCACGTCAGCCCGGCGGGCGCGGCCATCGCCAAGCCGCTCGACGAGGGCTTCCGCGTCTCGCAGTTCATTCCCGAAGGCGAGCAGCTTTCGCCCGTGGCCACCGCCTACGCGCGGGCGCGGGGCGCCGACCGCCTGTGCTCGTTCGGCGACATCGCGGCCGTGAGCGACGTGGTGGACGTCTCGCTCGCCAGGCTCATCGCCCGCGAGGTCTCCGACGGCCTCATCGCGCCGGGCTACGAGCCCGAGGCGCTCGAGATTCTCAAGGCCAAGCAGGGCGGGCGCTATCTGGCCATCGAGATGGACCCCGCCTACGAGCCGCCCGAGCTGGAGTACCGCGACCTCTTCGGCTTCCGCATCGAACAGACCCGCAACACGGCGAAGATCACCCGCGACCTGCTCAAGAACGTGGTGTCGAAGAAGAAGGCCATCCCCGAGGACGCGGCGCTCTCGCTCCTCGTGTGCTCGGTCGCCCTCAAGTACACGCAGTCGAACTCGGTGGGCCTGGCCTACGACGGGCAGGTGATCGGCATGGGCGCGGGGCAGCAGTCGCGCGTCCACTGCACCCGCCTGGCCTGCGGCAAGGCCGACAAGTGGCTCCTCCAGCAGCACCCGCGCGTGCTGAGCCTTCCCTTCAAGAAGGGCCTGGGGCGTCCCGAGAAGACGAACCTCGTGGACGCGTATCTGCTGTGGGACGAGTTGGCCGCGGCCGAGCGGGCCTGGGTGCTCGACCAGCTCGACGCCGCGCCCGAGCCGCTGAGCCGCCAGGAACGGGAGGAATGGGTGGCCCGCTTCGACGGCATCGCGTGCTCGAGCGACGCGTTCTTCCCGTTCCGCGACTCGATTGACCGCCTGAGCCGCAGCCACGTGCAGTACGTCATGCAGCCTGGCGGCTCGGCCCGCGACGACCTGGTCACCGAGGCGGCCGACCAGTACGGAATGGTGATGGTCCACACCGGCCTGCGGCTGTTCCTCCATTAGGAGGGGATCTGTGGCTGCTCCACACTGTGGGCGGGGCGTCCCCGCTCCGCGAGTTCTGGCCTCCCTGGTTCTTGTCGCTGGATCGGGCTTGCTCGCCGCCGAGATGCCCCAGGTCGTGCACGTCGGCATGGCGGCGCCCGACATCATCGAGGTCGTCGTGCAGGCCGGACGGGCCGAGTACGGCGACCAGGTGCCCTACGAGGCGAAGGCCGGCGATAGCTTTGACCGCAAGACCCACCAGCGCTGGGTCCACCGCGATGGCAAGTTCATCGGTGCATTGGTCGGCAAGGACGAGAGGATTCTCTACACGCCCGACCGCGTGGTGGGGGACAAGCTGGACCTGGCCTGGGCCGACAAGCCCGAGAGCTACGGGGTCCGCTGCCCCGACGACCCCAACTACGCGGGCGACGGCACGGCCCCCGTCGCGGTCCATCGCAAGAGCAAGCCGAGCGACTTCGCGCGGGTCGGGCCTTGGCAGATGGAGGCGCCCGTCGAGCACCATCTCTATCTCCAACTGCCCAAGCCTTTGGTCGTGGGGCGCGACTACCTTGTCTGCTTCCGAGGCGGGCGCCTGCTCGCCACGGGCTTCACGTGGAAGCCCACCGAGCTGCGCAGCGAGGCCGTCCACGTGAGCCACCTCGGCTTCCGCCCCGACGACCCGGCCAAGGCCGCCTTCCTCTCGTGCTGGATGGGCAGCGGCGGAGCCGTGACCTACGGCGGCGGCCTGCGCTTCGACGTGCTCGACGAGGGCGGCAAGAGCGTCTTCCAGGGCAAGGTCGCCCTCTCGAAGGGCGCCGCCGAACCCGAGGATGCCTACAAGCACAACTACAGCGGCGCGCCCGTCTACGAGATGGACTTCTCGCCGCTCGCGACGCCCGGCACCTATCGCGTGGCCGTCGAGGGCGTCGGCTGCTCCTTCCCCTTTGCCATCGCCGACGACGCCTGGCGGAAGGCATTCACCGTCTCGGCCCGCGGCTTCTACCACCAGCGCAGCGGCATCGCCCTGGGCCCGCCGCACACCACCTTCAAGCGCCCACGTGCCTTCCACCCCGACGACGGCCTCAAAGTCTACCACTCGAACTGCGGCCTCATGGACTCGGGCAACGGCCTGAATCGCAAGGACGACGGCAACTTCGGCAATCTCAACAAGGGCCGCACCGACCAGCTTGTGGCCAACGCCTGGGGCGGCTACATGGACGCGGGCGACTGGGACCGCCGCATCCAGCACCTCGCCGTCACGCGGCTGCTCCTGGAGCTGGCCGAGCTCTTCCCCGATTACTTCGCGGCCGTGCCGCTCAACATCCCCGAATCAGGCAACGGCCTGCCCGACGTGGTGAACGAGGCGCTGTTCGGCCTCGACTGCTATCGCCGCATGCAGACGCCCGAAGGCGGCATCCGCGGCGGCATCGAGAGCGAAGAGCACCCGCGCCACGGCGAGGGGAGCTGGCAAGAGTCGCTCACCGTCATGGCCTACGCCCCGTGCGTGTGGTCGAGCTACGTCTACGCGGGCGTCGCCGCCCGCGCCGCGCTCGTCCTGGGCAAGCTCAGGCCCGCGCTGGCCGAGGTCTACCGCGACAGCGCCCTTCGGGCCATGGCCTGGGCCGAGAAGGAACTGAAGGCTGCCGGCGACAGGCAACTCCCCATCGAGGTGCGCGACGCCCGCAACCTCGCTGCCATCGAGCTGTTCCGGCTCACGGGCGAGGCCGCCTGGCACGCCCTCTTCCTGGCGACCACCGTCTTCCACGACCCCAAGGCCGACCTCTTCGTGTGGCAGAAGCACGAGCAGCGCGACGCCGCCTGGCTCTACGCCCGCACCGAGCGGCCCGGCACGGACGCGGCGGTGAAGGCCAACTGCCGCGCCGCCATCCTCCGCGAGGCGGACGAGCGGCTGACCTCGCAGGCGCAGTCGGGCTTCCGCTGGATGAAGCACTTCTGGCGCCCCTTCGGCTGGGGCGCGCCCGTCACGCCCGAGGCCGAGAGCGTCGCCCGCGCCCACGTCCTCACCGGCGAAGCCAAGTACCTTCGCGCCCTCGTGCTGGCCTGCCAGTTCGGCGGCGGGGCGAACCCGCTGAATCTGTGCTACACCACGGGCATCGGCCCCCGCTGGCCCCAGCACCCGCTGCACATCGACTCGCGAGTCACCCACCAGCCGCCGCCCCCTGGCCTCACCGTGTTCGGCCCGCAGGAGGTCGAGCGCGCCAAGGGCGATTGGGGCCAGAAAAACGTCGCCCGCTTCGCCTTCCCCGCCGTGGCCCAGTGGCCCACCGCCGAAGCCTACTGGGACGTCTTCTGGTATCCCTCGGTCTGCGAGTACACCGTCCAGAGCCCCATGGCCGCCAATGCCTACCTTTGGGGCTATCTGGCTGCGAGGAAGTGACCGGGTGGTGGCCACAGCGGCCCCGGAGAGCACGACGGCAATGGGTGGCGGGACCGGCCTTCCTGGACGTGTCATGCCCAGCCTGTCGAGGCATCTCTCTTTCCTGGCGCCATGGCAAGAGAGATTCCTCGACTTCGCTACGCTTCGCGCGGAATGACGCACTGTTGACAATGGGATGGTCCCTCTGAGACCTGGCGATCGCTCTCGACAAGCGCCGCCCGACATGGTAATGTAGTCGTACCCCGTTTCCCATCCCCGGACAAGACTTCCCGGAGGCGATAGCCATGGCCAGGCTGTGCATCGTGGTAACGTGTCTTGCGGGCCTCGGGCTCGCGGCGACCGGCGGTGAGGGCGAGGCGCCCGACGAGACGGCGAAGCTGATCAGCTACCTCGCGCAGGAATTCAACTTCGCGCTCAACGTCGTCGGCGCCACGCCGACCAAACGCCTCGAGGAGATCGTGGCCGACGACGCGGTGATCGTGTGGTCCAACGGCGAGCGCTCGAACGGCAAGGCCGAGTACCTCACGCGCCTCGCCAAAGCCCGCGAGGATATCCGCGGCCTGTTCAAGGACCTCACCGTGTCCTACGAGGTCCAGAAGGTGCGCTTCCTTGGCGACGCCGCGATCATCCTCGGCAAGGTGGCGCTCGTGGGCACCCTGGCCGAGGACGAGAAGCCCTACCGCCGCACGACGTGGCAAACGCTCGTCTTCGCCAAGGCCGACGCCGGGTGGCGCCTCGTCCACGAGCATTCGAATCCGCTCGCCGCCTCCAGGCCCGCCGAGCCCCAGCCGAAGGACGCCCCGCAATGATGACGCCCGCCGAGAACCTCCGCCGCCTCTTCGCCAAACAGCCGGCCGACTACGTGCCGCTCTTCGACAGCCCCTGGGGCGACACGCTACGCAAGTGGGTCACCCAGGGCTACCCCACCTTCAAGAACAAGCGAAAGGTCACCGAGAACGGCCAGGAGGTCGAGAAGGAGTTCGACGACCCCGTCAGCCCCACCGAGCACTTCGGCTTCGACATGGCCGGCGTGGGCGGCTGGTTCGACATGATGCCGCTCAAGGGCGTGTCGGAACTGGTCGAGGAGACCGACGAGTGGCGCGTCACCCGCAACGGCGCCGGCGCCGCCTTCAAGTACTGGAAAAACAAGTCGGGCACGCCCGAGCACGTGGACTTCCGCATGACCAGCCGCGCGGTGTGGGAGCGCGACTACCGTCCCCATCTTCTACAGGTGGACCGCACCCGCGTGGGCATCGAGGGCGCGAAGAAGGCCCTCGAAGAGTGGCGCGGCAAGCAGCGCTGGACCTACTACGGCCACCTCTTCATCTGGGAGTGCATGCGCCAGAGCCTCGGCGACCTGTGCCTCTACCAGAGCCTGCTGCTCGACCCCGCCTGGATCCACGACTACGCCCGCGTCTACACCGACTTCTACAAGGGCCACTACAAGCTGCTCTTCGACGAGGCCGGCGTGCCCGACGGCATGTGGATGTACGAAGACCTCGGCTACAACAAGGGCCTCTTCGCCTCGCCCAAGGTGCTGGCCGAGCTGATCTTCCCCTACTTCAAGGAGGTGGTGGACTTCTTCCACGGCTACGGCCTGCCCGTGGTGCTGCACACCTGCGGCAGCACGCGCGAGGCGCTCCCCATGATCGTCGAGGCCGGCTTCGACGGCCTCAACCCGATGGAGGTGGCCGCGGGCAACGACACGCTCGAGTACGCCGAGAAGTACGGCGACACGCTCCTCTTCGTCGGCGGCTTCGACAAGCGCATCCTCGAGTCGGGCGACCGCCGCCTCATCCGCCGCGAAGTGACGAGGTTCATGAAGGGCATGAAGGCCCGCGGCGCGCGCTTCGTCTTCGCCTCCGACCACTCCATCTCCACCAACACCGACTACGCCGACTTCCTCTACGCCCACCAGGTCTATCGCGAGCACAGGCTCTACTGACCCGCTCAATCGCGCGCCCTGTGGGCAGGACGTCCCCGTCCCGCGGTTCACAGCGTGTGGACACGCTGCCCACCATGTCCGCCGCAGGCGGGGGCGGCTATGTCACACGGTCACCCACTCTCCTGTTTCGCCCCTCGCTCTCACTTGCTCGCCTCCCCCTTGCCCTTAGCGGGAGCGCGCAGCTTCAGCCAGTCGTGCATCTTCTGGAGGTTGCGCGTCAGCTCCCACCAGCCGTTCTTGAACGCCGCGTAGTCGGGGCCGGACATCGCGGAGGCGTAGCGCACTGAGTTCGCGTAGAAGAGCCACTGAGCCACCCAGGCCTGCTCGATGGCCTCGTCGAAGGGGTTCGCCTTGTCGGCCAAGCCGGCGTCCCACGCGCGCACGAGCAGCGTCGTGGCGGCGGCCACCATCTTGTCGGCCTCGGCGATGCTTGCGTCCATCTTGGCGAAGTGCGCGTTGGCCCAACTGCTCCCGTGGCAGCTCTGGCAGATGGCCTTCATCCCCGCCTGGCGGCGCTTCGCCTCGGCCTCGTCAATCAGGAACTCCGCGGCCGGCTTGCCGCCGAACGTGGTGGGCAGCGGCAGGCCGTCGGCGTTCCTGATCGTGTGTGTGGCGCCCTCCCTGGGCTGCGGATGCGAGTAGATGAGGCCGAAGAGGCGCACCCAGAGCCGAGCGCCGAAGTCGTGGCTCCGCTTCGCCACCACCGCCCCGTCGGGCGTGGCGAGCAGGCTGTTGTGGCAGGCGGCGCAGGTGGGGGCCTCGAAGTCGCGCCCCACGGCCCACGGCACCCGGTCCCACGCCTCCTTCGCCTTCAGCGCGTCGTGGAGGTTGCCGTGCTTGCTCTCCTTGTAGACGTTGTAGGCCGGCACGTCGGGCTCGAGGTGGCACTGGCCGCACGTTTCGGGCTTGCGGGCCACCTCGATGGAGAACGTGTGCCGCGGATGGCACGCGGCGCACGAGCCCTGCGAGCCGTCGGGGTTCACGCGCCCCACGCCCTGGTTCGCCCAGCCGGTGAGCACGGGCACCTGGATGTCGCCCGCATCCGTCTTCACCGTCCGCATGCCCTCCACGCCCACCACGGTGCCGTGGCAGGCGTAGCACGTCTCGGCCTTCGTGGTCTCGCTGCCCTTCGCGCCCGTGATGGCGCCGCCCTCGGCCACCGTCTTCAGCCCCGTCACCGTGTCCACCAGCGCGTGGTAGACGGGGTTCTTCTGGAGATTGCCCAGCGCGTGCGCCTTCTTGCTCCTCGCATACTCGTCGGCCTCGGTGGGGTGACACGTCTTGCAGTCGTTCGGCGTCACGACCATGTTGATCCGCGTCTCGAAGTGATCGAAGCTGTCCTTGTGCGCGGCCGTGTTCAGGCTGTGGCACTCGTAGCAGCCCACGGCCACCGCCTGGAGCGCCTCGGGCACGGCCTGGGCCGAGATGCGGCGCTCGAGTTCGGGCGCCGCCATGCCCATTGCGGGCGACGCCTGGGCGTGGCGGCTGCGGCGCCACGACTCGACGATGCCGGGCTGCACGGCCTCGTGGCAGTCAATGCAGGCCTGAGTCTGCTTGCTCACGCGGAGCGGCTTGGGCGCCGCCGCGGCCCCCTCGCCGCCCCAGGCGGCACACGCACACGCCCCCAACAACAGGCCAGCCGCAGAACGAAGCACGGCGTCTCGCATGGCTCGCTCCTCGGGGTTGGTGCCCGGACTCCTGGCGATGCTCTTATCTTACGCCAGGCGCGCGCACAGTCAATACGTTCCCACGGCGTGTGACACGGGAGTCTGGAAAACCAGACATCCTGCCCTCATACTTGCTCACCTCGCCCCTCCCCGCCAGGTGAGCAAGTATGGCGCTTTGGCGATCCGGCGGTTTCTACGGCCATTCCCGCCATACTTGCTCAATTTCCTCCCCCCCAGAGTTGAGCAAGTATGGGGCCGAAGCGGACCGGGGTCTCCAGTCGCCTCCCCCCGCAGAAAAGCGTGATCTGAACGGGGTTCGCAGTTCGCCAGCGAGAAAATCCTTGCTTCATTGACCGATATAGTGTACATTACCGAAAAGGGCCGGCTTCGACCGCAACGGGCCGGGTCAGGAGGTCGCCCCGTGAGCGACGTCGAGGCCAACGCGCTGCGCCTCAACCAGATGATCAGCGGAGCCTGGATCACCCAGGGCATCTACGTGGCGGCCGAACTCGGCCTGGCCGACCTCCTCGCGGGGGGGCCGCGCACGGCCGCCGAGCTGGCCCGCCAGGCCGGCGCGCACGAGGGCGCCCTCTACCGCCTCCTGCGCGCGCTGGCCAGCGTAGGCATCTTCGCCGAGGACGACCAGCGCCGCTTCACCCTCACGCCCCTCGCCCAGCGCCTGCGCAGCGACGCCCC
The DNA here is from genome assembly GCA_035384565.1 of Planctomycetota bacterium. NCBI lineage: Bacteria > Pseudomonadati > Planctomycetota > Planctomycetota bacterium. The sequence continues at coordinate 142,649 of DAOOIT010000001.1, forward strand.
CGCCTCCCAGCGCTGGTTCGCCATCATGATGGGCGCCGAGTTCTACCAGTCCTGGGGCCACCTCGCCGCCGCCGTGCGATCGGGCCGCGAGGTCTGCCGCCAGACGTTCGGCATGCCCTTCTTCGAGTACACCACCAGACACCCCGACCGCGGGCGCATCTACGACGCCGCGATGAACGGCATCCACGACGCCGAGACCGTCCCCGTGCTCGATGCCTACGACTTCTCGGCGTTCCGCACCGTGGTGGACGTGGGGGGCGGCAACGGCCTCGCCCTGGCCGGCATGCTCCGGCGGCATCCGGGCCTCGAAGGCATCGTGTTCGACCTGCCCGCTGTGGCCGAGGGCGCCCGGGCCACGCTCGACCGCCTGGGCCTCGCCGGCCGCGGCCGCGCCATCGGCGGCGACTTCTTCACGGCGGTCCCGGCCGGCGCCGACGCCTACGTGCTGCGGCACATCCTGCACGACTGGGACGACGAGCAGGCCGCGGCCATCCTGCGCAACTGCCGCGATGCCATGGCCCCGGGCGGCAGAATCCTCGTCATCGAGAGCGTCATCCCCCCGGGCAACGCCCCGTGTTTCGGCAAGTGGATTGACCTCATGATGCTCATCGTCGGCGGCCGCGAGCGCACCGAGGGCCAGTTCCGCCGGCTCTTCGCCGCCGCGGGGCTGGACCTCCGCCGCATCGTGCCCACCGCGCACGAGGTGTCCGTCATCGAGGCGGTTCAGCCCTCCCGTCCCTCGGCCGAGCGCGGCGGGGCCAGCCCGGCCGCGGCCTCCCTCGAGCCTGTGAGCTATGGACGCCAGGAAGCAGAATGACCCATGCGGCGGCGTGCTGGCCCTGCCGAGCACGGTGCGGCTCGACGCCCCGGGCGCCACGGCCCCCGCGACGCGCTCGCGCGCCCTCTCGGCCGCCGAGGAGGCCGCCGAGAACAACTCCCACGCCGAGCGCGAACGCCGCGTGATCCTTCACGCCATGCGGGTGAGCCTGTGGGTATGGCCGGCTTTCGCCCTGCTCGACGTCTACATGTGCCTCGTACTCTACCCGGGCGCGCCGCTCCTCCTGTTCGCCGCCTACAGGGCCGCCATCGAGGCCGTCCTCTACGCCGTCTACCGCATCGTGCGGCGGCGAAGCGCCCCGCTCCGGGTGCTTCGGGCGCTGGAGCGCGGGGCCTTCTTCCTCGCCGCCTTCGTCATCGCGCTCATGGCCATCCACCTCGGCGGGCTGCGCAGCGCCTACATGCACGGCATCTCGCTGGTGTGCCTCGTGCACGCCGCGGTCATGCCGCACCCCTGGCGCCAGTCGCTCGTGAGCTTCCTGCCCATCGGCCTCATCTTCCCCGTGGTCATGGGCGTCGCCGCCGCCGTGTCGCCCAGCGAGCGCGCCGAGTGGTACAGCCTGGAGTCCCTGGCCATCTTCGCCAGCCACTACGTCTTCGTGGCCGCCTCGGCCGTGGTCGGCCTGGCCAGCGGGCACGCCGTGTGGACGGCCCAGCAGCAGCTCTACCGCGCCCGCAAGCTGGGCCGCTACCGCCTCCAGGCGCCCATCGGCGCCGGAGGTATGGGCGAGGTGTGGCTGGCGTGGGACGGCGTGCTGCGCCGCAACGTGGCCCTCAAGTTCCTGCGCGTCGGCGGCCCGCTCACGCGCGAGCTCGTCCGGCGCTTCGAGCGCGAGGCCCGCGCGGCCAGCCAGTTGCGCGGGCCGCACACCGCGCGCATCTTCGACTTCGGCGCCAGCGACGACGGCATTTGCTACATCGTGATGGAATACCTGGCGGGCGCCGACCTCCACGCCCTCGTCTAGCGCCACGGGCCGCTCGACCCCGCGCGCGCCGTCGCCCTCGCCATCCAGGCCTGCCTCGCGCTCGAGGAGGCGCACGACGCCGGCATCGTCCACCGCGACATCAAGCCTCAGAACCTCTTCGTCACCCCGGCCCGCGACGGCCAGGAACTCGTCAAGCTCCTCGACTTCGGCCTGGCCCGGTTCCACACCGTCGAGGCGAGCGTGCAGCTCACCCACGCCGGGCTGCTGCTGGGCACGCCCGCCTACATGGCCCCCGAGCTCTGGCAGGGCGGCGCGGCCGACCCGCGCTCCGACCTCTATGCCCTGGGCGCCACCCTCTACTTCCTGCTCGCCGGCGCGCCCCCCTTCGAGGGCACCGCGGCCGGCGACTTCCTGCGGGCCCACGTCGCGCGCCGGCCCGAGCCGCCGTCGGCCCGGCGCGGCAGCGCCCTGCCCGAGGGCCTCGACTCGATCGTCCTGCGGTGCCTGGAGAAGGCCCCCGCCGCGCGATTCCAGGCGGCCCGGGACCTCCGGGCCGCGCTGTCCGCCGTGGGGGCCTCTGCCCGCACCTGACGCGCAGGACACGGGCTGAAGCCCGCACTACGGACTCCCCCCCTCGGCCGACGTGCTACGGCGAGATGAAGTCGGAGATCACGCGCACGAACGGCGCCACGGTGGACTGGCTGTACCCCAGGATGAAGTCGTACGAGCCGTCCCTCTTCTTCAAGTCGGGCATGAAGCACCGGACCACGCGGTCGAGGTCCCGCCAGCCGTCCTTCCCCTCGAAGGCGATCGCCAGGTGCGGGTGAACGCTCAGGCGGCCCTGGGCGTCCACCGCGATCCGGCTGAACTGGATGGCCGTGGCCTCGGGCGCGAGCGGCGCCGTGAGGACGAAGAGCTGGCCGTCGGGCGACGCGAAGAGGAACTCGCTCGGCCGGTGGAACTCCATCGGCTGGACCGGCGCCCCGGAGGGCGCCGTCAGCACGAGCCCGTCGGTGAACTGCTTGTGCGCAATGCCCCAGGAGTAGAGCACGCCATCCTGCGTCAGAATGACCAGGAAGCGGTTGCAGGGGGAGAGGGCGATGTGGCTCTCGACGGGTCGGCCATCCTGCCCGGGCGGCAGCGAGAAACCGTAGAGATCGCGCAAGCCCCCCTTCTCGGCCACCTCGTAGCAGAAGACCTTCGCGTCCAGATTGCTCGGGGCGAGGGCCTTGTCCTCCTCGGCGAGTTCGTTGATGAACTGCCGTCGCACCGAGCCGCTGGCGCCGAAGACCTCCTGACGCCGGCTGCCGTCGCGCGCGTTCCAGACCAGCCGGCTCCGCAGTGTGTTGAGCGCGAAGCACCGGCTCAGGTAGGCGGCCGTCTGCGCGGGCACCGGGCCGCCGCCCGAGAGCTGCCGCGGGTCGAAGAGGCAAAGCCCCGTGGACAGCGCCGTGCCGCCGCGCCCCCCGATGCCGTAGCCGGTGTCTATCAGGCGCCCGCCGAAGACGGGGAGGAGGCCGTCCACCTTCTTCAGGCCGGCGCGCGCATAGCCGTCCGTCGCCTCCGGAGCCAGACGCCGCCCGTAGACGTCCGCGGCAATCGCCGTCAGGGCCTTGCCGCCCCGGGCGTACTGCACGCGCGACATGCCCGTGTAGCCGTTCACGTAGAGCCAGAGCTCGTCCCCGTGCCGCACCCAGCGGGAGCAGTAGGGGCCCAGCCCCACCGAGGTGGGGGCGGTGGCGGGCAGGTAGCGCTTGCGCACGATCCCCTTCTCGTGAAGGGCCGAGAAGTCAAGCACGGACAAGGGGTAGCCGGTGTACTCGCACACGGCCACGGCCGTGTCGGCCTCGCCGGGAACCGCCGAGACCAGGAAGGCGGGCCCCAGGCTCGGCCCGCCGCTCAGCGACGCCGCGAACGCGCCGCGGACCTGCGGCGCCTTCTTGAGCTTCTCCACCAGGTCGTACTGGATCGTCAGCGTCCCCTGCGGCGCCCCGTCGTAGGTCTGGAACGCGCCCTTGCGGATGGAGGCGTGGGCCTTCGCCATCATCTCCGCCGGCCCGTCGAGCAGGAGCAGGCGCACCGAGCCGCGGGGCAGGGTGATCTCGCCGTTCGCCACCTTGAGCAGGCTGCGCCCGCCCCCCGACAGGGGATTCCACACCCGCCCCTTGGGGATGCCGTTGACCAGCACCATCCGGGTCGGCGGCAACGGAGTGCCGTCCGCCGCCACGGGGTCGCCGATCGCACGCACCTCGCCGAAGAAGGTCGTGTTCCCCTTCTCGTCCACGTCGAGCCGCCACGGGCCGCCCTCGAAGGTCGGCCCCGCCGAGATGAGGAAGCACCCGGTCTGTGTGGCCACGCACGCCCCCAGCTTTCGGAGAGCCGTGTCGGGCTTGGGCGGCGTCTTGTACAGCGCCGGGCGCGCGCTCTCCCAGCTTCCCGCGTGCAACCGAATGTCCGCCGCGAAGGCCGCCGCGTCGTCCCAACGGTCCTGCGGGATCGAGAAGACCCCGCCGATCCGCCGCGGGTGAGGGTTGTTCCGCGCGCTGCTCAGGGTGTCGCTGCACAGCGTGAGGAAGACGCGGCCGCGCGCGCAGGTCACTCGGCACAGCGACTCGTCCAGCAGGCCCACGCCGTCGGGAACCAGCTTCTGGAACTCCAGGGGAACGGGCGGCTGCTCGAATCTCCGGCCCTTCGGGTCGAACCGCACCACGTAGGCGCCGCCCCCCTCGACCCGCCAGTAGATCCGCCCCCGGTCGTCGGTGTCTATCTCGCCCTTCTGGCCGAGGTCGCCATCGCCCTCGCCCAGCATGTTCCGGCCGCTCGGCGCGCGCTCCTCGGTCAGGTGCACCTCGAACTGGTCGGCGGCGAGGGTCAGGCGCTCGTCTCCCTGCCCATCGGCCCAGTGGCGTTGGATAGGCACCTCGACGAGGAACTTCCGCCACCGCGCCACGTGCGGCGGCTGGCCCTCGTAGATCGCCTTCTTGTAGGCGAGGTAGAGGCTGGCCTTGGACGGGTCGTCGGGCGCGGCCGTCTGCCGCGACACCACGGCGCCGCCTACCAGCGGAAAATCGGTGTCCGACACCACCGGGAAGGTGATCGCCGCCTTGGCGACCCGCCGGCTGGGCGGCTCGAGGCTCACACGCCGCAACTGCCCCACGTCGGGCAGCACGATTCGCGGCGGCACCGGGCCGCCTCCCGCGGGCGCCCTGCGCATCGCGGTCCCTGGCTCGATGTAGGCGTACTGCTCTCCTGCGGTGGGCTTCCCCGGTTGCGGTGCGGCCACGTGGCTCTCGGGCGGGGCCTGGGGAATCGGAGCGATCGCCTGGGCGGCCACCGTCTGCCCCGCCGAGTCCCTCACCGTCACGCTCACCCCGTCGCACCGGCCGAACTCGGCCAGGTCCACCACCAGCGCACCCTGCACGGCCTCATCGTCCAGATCGACCAGAAGGTCCCTGTCCTTACCATCCCCGCGCAGGGTGAGCGCGGCCGTGAGCCCCCGATGGGCCTGCCGGAGCACGTCGAGCCGGCCCAGGCTCACGACCAACTCGTCCCCGGCCCGGAAGGCGGAAATCGGCTCTCCCGCATGCGCGGCGGCAGAGGCCAGGAGCGCGAGCAGGGCGACAAGCGCGGCGCCGCTGAGCTGATGTTGCGGCACGGCCGATTGGCGATCGCGATTCTGCAAGTCCGCGGCCTCCTTCACGATAGGGCTGCCGAGAACGGTACCTCGCCCTCTGAGCCCGCATGTTACCCGCACCGGGCAGGGGAATCAAGTGTCCAGCATGCGGGGGTCTGGCCCGACCGGATCACCCGGCCGGCGACAGCCTCTCCGGCATGTCGGGATGGGGTTTGGGCTGGGCGATGTAGGGCGCGAGACCGAGGATGTCGTGCAAGATCAGAAGTGCCGCCTGCTTGTCGGGGATGCGGCCACGAACCGACGAATCAAGGTCGCTCAGGGCGAAGGCCGGCACGGCGGCCCCGACGCAACTCGGGCAGCCGTCGCGGCACGCGCACTGGCTGACGACGGTGTGGACGCTCTTGAGCAGGCCCTCGATGGCCTCTGCGCACCGCTCGGCGTAGCCCATGCCGCCGGGGTAGCGGTCGTAGAGGAAGATGGCGTCCTTCCCAAGATTCGTCGCATCCACTGTAGTGCCAATGTCTTGCACGTCGCACATCACGAACATGGGGGCCACCTCGACCATCGCGTTAGCGATGCCTATGAGGCCCTCGGCGAACACGCGGCCCTGCTCGGCCACCCGCTGGCGAGCCTCGTCCGACGGCACGAGCCACATCGCCACGGTCTCGAGCTCCTGTGGCGGCAGCTCCAGCTTCTCGAACCCCAGACTGTCGCGGCTGCTGAACTTGACCTTCTTGAACATCGGGATGTGGGTGGTCACCGTCACATCACCGAGGCCGACCGTGGAGGCGCCCCAGGGCTGCTCGCGGTCCCTCGCGTCAATCCTGATCTGCGACGATTGGATAGACTGGGTGTAGTAGTCGAGGTCGCGGCGCTCGACGAAGGCGATCTTCTTCTCAAGGTCGAGCTTGTTGACGATGTAAGTGTCTCCGCTGTGGATATATACGGCGTGGTCATGAAGTTGAGCAAGAGCCGAAATCTCGTCCATTGTCCCGATGACCTGGTCGCCCTTCGTGGTGTCCTGGATGGTGTAGACAGGGCCGCAGAGGGTGCGCAGATTGGTCTCGGCGGCGGGGTAGTCGCCGCTCGCCCAGTACCACTTGCCCTCGATGTGTCGGGCCACGCCGCCATCGGCCAGGAGTTCGAGGATCGGCTCGGCGTAGGGGCCGAAGGACTCCACATCGGCATCAGGGAGGGGGAGTTCGTGAAGGGCGCACTTGATGTGGCCGACCGCGATGTGGGGGTTGTCTGGGTCAATGACCGCACGCTCGGGCGAGCGCCCGAAGATGAAGGCGGGGTTGTACATAAGGTACTGGTCAATGGGCGAGTTCTGAGCGACGAGGATGACGAGGGCATGGTCGGCGCCGCGGCCGGCGCGGCCTGCGCGCTGCCAGAGGCTGGCGATTGTGCCCGGGTAGCCGACCAGGATGCAGGCGTCGAGCGAGCCGATGTCAATGCCGAGCTCAAGGGCATTGGTCGAGGTGATGCCGAGGATTTCGCCCGAGGCGAGGCGGCGCTCGATGTCGCGCCGCTCCTCGGGCAGGTAGCCGCCGCGGTAGCTCTGCACACGCGTGGCGAGGCGAGGGTGGTGCGGCTCCAGCAGTGTGCGTGCGTGCTTGAGTATAAGCTCAGTGCTGAGGCGGGTTTGCGAGAAGACGATGGTCTGCGTCTCGCGGCGGACCAGGTCGGCGAGCAGCTCGACGGCGGTCCAGAGCGCGCTGCGGCGCTCGCCGCCGACGGCAGGCTGCTCGTTGGCCGGCCGGTCGCGGCTGAGCAGCGGGGGGTTCCAGAGGAGGAACTTCTTGGGTCCGCGAGGCGAACCATCGTTGGTCACCAGCTCGGCCGGCCCGCCGATGATCCGCTCGGCATGCTCCCTGGGGTTGGCGATGGTGGCCGAGGAGCAGATGAAGAGGGGAGTGCTGCCGAAGTGCTTGCAAATGCGACGCATGCGGCGAATGACATTGGCCACGTGCGAGCCGAAGACGCCTCGGTAGGCGTGCACCTCGTCCAGCACCACATAGCGGAGATTGGTGAAGAACCGCGCCCAGCGGGCGTGGTTGGGCAGGATCCCCTGGTGGAGCATGTCTGGATTGGTAAGGATCACGGAGCCTCGGTCGCGAAGCTTGCGCCGCTGAGGCGCGGGCGTGTCGCCGTCGTAGGGACCGGCGACAAGCCTCAGACCCTCCACCCCGGCCGCCAGGTCCGAGAGGCCGCGGAACTGGTCCTGGGCCAGGGCCTTGGTCGGGTAGATGGCCAGCGCCGTGGCCGAGGGGTCAAGCTGTAACGCTTCCAGTATCGGAATGTTATAGCAGAGGGTCTTGCCGCTCGCGGTGCCGGTGACAACGACCACGCTGCGCCCCGCGCGTACGTGGCCGATGGCCTCGGCCTGATGGGTGTAGAGGCGATGAATGCCCCGGGCGGCGAGCGAGGCAGCGACGCGGGGCTCCAAGGGGAGGTCGGCAAAGGAGGCCGGACGCTCGGGCAGGTCCCCCACGTGGTAGATCTGCTGCCGGGTCGCTCGGTCGCGCTGAAGGCGGGCAAGAAAGGCATCCAGTTCCATGGCGCGCTATCCTACTGATCCCCGGGCTTCTTGTCGAGGCCGGGTTTCTTTCGTCTGCGGGCGAGCGCGGCGAGCGGGTCGCCGGCCTTAATGGGAACGGGGCCCGGGCCGATGGGCGATGTCGGACTTGTCTGATCCGTCAGACTGGTCCGACTGGCCTGACCCGTCGGGCCGGCCCGACGGCCGGAACGAAAGGCGGGCGGAATCTGCGGCTCCGGGGTGGAGGGGGTTGGCTTGCGCTGGCCGCGGGCGATGGCCTTCTCGTGGCGGAGCATGCGAAAGACGCGCCGCGCCACGTCGGCGTTGGACAGCGCGCCGCGCTCCTCGGGCTGCGGGAAGCCTGTCTGAATGTTGTGCTCGATGGGGTGGACGGGATGGGGGAGCAGCGGCTCGCGCGCGTGCTCGAGGCGACGTTGAAGAGCAAGGCGAAGGTGTTCGGTGTCTGGTGTTCGGTGTTCGGGTACGAAGGAAGAGTCTGGTTCGCAGAGCAGGGTGAAGTCCCCCAGGAGGTTTTCGAGCATGAAGAGTGCGGCGCGCTTGGAGGGGATCGAGCCTTCGCCGCGCTCGACGTTCCAGGTGGCGTCCTGGCGGAGTGGCTTGCCGACACAGCAGGGGCAGCCGTCGTCGCAGTCGCAGCGGCGGATGTGGTCGAGCACGGCGGGCATGAGGCGGCCGGCCAGCTCGTAGGCGCGCTCGGTGAAGCCCAGACCCAGGGGATAGCGCTCGTAGACGAACATGGTGTTCCACGGGGCATTCACGGCGCCCACGGTGTGCGAGAAATCGAGCGTTTCGCAGCGGACGAAGAGGGGGAGGACCTGGCGCGTGGCGTATCCGATGCCGCGGCAGCCGGCGTGGGGGTCAATGTCCTGCGCGAGGGCGCGGCGGCACAGTTCCTCGGGCGGCACGAGCCAGAAGGCGTGGGTCTCGAACACGAAAGTCGGCAGGTCGAGGGGGTGGCGCGAGAGGGCGTCGAGGGTGTAGAAGTGGATGCGTTCGTAGCCCCAGGTGTGGAAGTGGGTGGTCACCTCGCCGAAGCACAGGGTGCCCGTGCCGAAGGGCCGCTCGCGCAGGCGGGCGTCAATGTGGTGCACGTCGGTGCCGCCCAGGGGCTGCGTGTAGTAATCAACGTCCACCTTTCGGACGCGGGCGAAGGAGCGGTCGAGGTCGAGGGCCTCGACGAACCAGGTGTCGCCCTGGTGCAGGTAGATGGCCTCGGGATGCACGTAGACGGGGGCGTCCAGCTTCGGCATCTCGCCGATGATCTTCTCGGTGGCCGCGTCCACCACCACCACGTTGCGGTCGTCCATCGCGCGGAGCGAGACCTCGTGCTGGGGCGTCTCGGGCGCGCTGTGGTGCCACACGCGGTGCGGCTGGTCGTGGAGGACCTTCTTCTGGCCCTCGAGGACTTCGAGGGCGATGGGCGCAGCGGGGCCGAAGCGACCGACCTCGTCATCGGGCAGCGGCAGCTCGTGGGTGGCGCAGCGGAGGTGGCTAACGACGATGTGCGGGTTGCCGGGCTCCAGCACGCCCTCCTCGATGGGCCGGCCGAAGAGGTAGTCGGGGTGCCGCATCACGTATTGGTTGATGGCGGTGTCGAGTCCCACGAGGATCACGAGGGCCGGCTTGTCGCGGCGGCCGGCGCGCCCCGCCTGCTGGAAGAAGCTGGCGAGGGTGCCGGGGTAGCCGACGATGAGGCTGGCTTCGAGGGAGCCGACGTCAATGCCGAGTTCCAGGGCGCGTGTGGAGCTTACGCCGAGGAGCTCGCCGCTGAAGAGCTTGTGCTCGATCTCGCGGCGCTCGGCGGCCAGGTAGCCGGCGCGATAAGGCGTCACCTTGTCGGCCAGCGGCGACGCCAGGCGTTCGAGCGATTCGCGCACGTACCGGTAGATGAGTTCGGCGGTGACCTTGGCCTTCGAGAAGGCGATGGTGGGCGTGCCGGCGAGGACGAGCGCGGTCATCAGCTCCTGGGCTTCCACGTTGGCCGAGCGCCGCGAGCGCCACGGCGTCGAGCGGATGACGGGCGGGTTCCAGAGCACGTAGGTGCGGGGGCCGGCGGGCGAGCCGTCCTGAGCGACGAGTTCGGCCGGGCGCCCAAGCAGCCGCCCCGCCACCTCCAGGGGATTGGCCAGCGTGGCCGAGCAGGCGAGGAATTGCGGGCGTGAGCCGTAATGGGCGCACACGCGGCCGAGCCGCCGAAAGAGATTCGCCACGTGGGCGCCGAAGAGGCCCGTGTAGGTGTGGAGCTCGTCCACCACGACATGCGTGAGGTGCGAGAAGAGGCCCGCCCAGCGCGGGTGCTGCGGCAGAATGCCCGCGTGGAGCATGTCGGGGTTTGTGAGGATCACGGACGCCTTGTCGCGGAGCTGGCGGCGCTGGGCGGCGGGCGTGTCGCCGTCAATCACCCCGACCGTAACCTCCCGCGGGCTGAGAGCCCGCGGGAGGTTGGCGGGCGGGAGGTTAGCGTGGCGCAGCGCCCGCTCGAACACGCGGAGTTGGTCTTGCGAGAGGGCCTTGGTGGGATAGAGGGCCAGGATGCGGGCATCGGGGTTCCGCTCCAGTTGCTCGACGATGGGCAGCAGATAGCACAGCGTCTTGCCGCTGGCCGTCGAGGTCGTCACCAGGAAATCGCGCCCCGCCCGTGCAAGGTCGAGCGCCTGGGCCTGATGCGAATAGAGCCGCTCGATGCCCATTCCCGCGAGCATACGCTTGCAGGCCGGCGATAGCGGCTCGCTCGGCTCCGCGCAGCGCGCCGCGCGCGCCGCCACGCGGTGCACGTGCACGATCTGGCCGCGATAGCCGGCCGAAGCGCGTAACTGGTCGAGGAATGCGTCGAAGTCCATCACGGTCAGCCTCGGTCTCGCGATTGCCGCGAGACCTGGAGTTCAGTCGGGGACGCCACCCACGGCGAAGCCGCTCGCCTTGCGTCTCCCCCTCACGCATCACGTGTCGCGCATCGAGAGCATCTTCGCCATCAGCTCGGCCACGGTGAGGAGGTCCTGGCGGTTGTGCTGGATGATGAGGGCCAGCTCGCGCGCATCGCCCGTGCGCACGAAATCGTGATAGGCCCGGCCGATGTCGGCGCCGGCAATGTCGCCGACCCGGTGGCGGCGGCACAGGATGCGCTCGAGGGTCTGAAGGCGGCAATCGGGCAACGTGTCGGCATAGCGCCGCCGGGCGATGTGCAAGAGGTCGAAGTGAAACCGCGGCTCGGGAAGCTCGACCCCCGCGGCCGCCGCGCGGGCGCGCAGCGACGGCACGTCGAAGGTCTTGCCATTGAAGGTCACGAGCAACGGCGTGCGGCCGGCCTGCTCGGCGAAGGCATGGAGGATGCTCGCCTCTTCGGCGTACGTGCGGGCCAGGAGCTGTCGGCAGACCGGTTGCCCCCCGCTCCACACGAGCGTGCCGATAAGGAAGGTGAGCGCCGTGCCCAGGCCGGTCGTCTCGATGTCCAGGAAGCAGGCGTCGTTGGGCGTAAGGGCGACGCCGGAGTCAGGCGACAATGCCGCAAGGGCGCGGGGCACCGCCGAGGCGAGGGCCTCGCCTGCCGGCGACTCGATGAGGTAGAAGCCCGGCCCTCTCGGGCTCGGGGCCTCGATGCCCTGCACGAGGCGTTCGAGCGGGATGCAGATGCCGCCGGGATCGGCGGGCGCGGTGTGGGGCGCTGCGCGCGGCAAGTCGCGGCGGTACACGATAGCGCTGGCCGGCGCAGCGGTGAGCGGCGTGGGCGCGCTCTTCGCTAGCTTCTTGTGCAGGCTGCGCAGAGCATCGCCCCTGCGGGCGGGGGCGGAGTCGTCGGGTCTGTCGGCGTTCACAGCGCAGGGTCCAGAGCGGGAGAGAATCCAATGGCCACAGGCGAGATGCCCGTGCCACCCGCGATGCGGGCGCACATCGCTTCTGGGTTCTACTGTACCGAGTCGCGGGCCGCGTTGCAAGCGCATTGTCGGAGGCCCCTGGGGAGGAACTTCTTGGAAGACAGTTCCTCCCCAGACCCCTCCTCAAATGTGAGAGTTCTTTGGAGGATGGGGCCTGGGGAAGGCACCTTTCTTGCAAGAAAGGTGCCTTCCCCAGGTGCCCTATGTGTCGGGCTTGCCGAGGTCATCGAAGACCTTGCGGATGGCCTGAAGCTCGGCGGCGGAGAGGCGGATGCTGGCGGCCTGGGCGTTCTCGCGGGCTTGTTCGGGCGTGCGCGCGCCCACGATGGCGGCGGTGACGCCGGGCTGGGCGATGGTCCACGCGATGGCCACCTGGCCGAGCGTAGCGTTGTGGGCGGCGGCGATGGGCTTCACCCGCTCGAGCGCATCGAGCACGCGCTGGCGGTTAGCCGGCTGGAACCAGGGCCGGCCCGCGCGGTAGTCGCCCTCGGCGAAGGTGCGGTCCATCGTCACCTTGCCCGTCAGCAGGCCCTGCTCGAGCGGGCTGTAGACGATGACGCCGATGTTGTGCTGGCGGCAGAAGGGCAGGACGTCGGCCTCGATGTCGCGTGCGAGGAGGCTGTACTTCGGCTGATCGCTCGCGAGAGGGCCGTGGCGGAGGCACTCGGCCATCATCTCGGGCGTGAAGTTGCTCACGCCGATGGCGCGAACCTTGCCCTGCTGCTTCAACGTCACCAGGGCGTCCATCGTCTCGGCGAGGGGCGCCGAGCTGTCGGGCCAATGGCACTGGTAGAGGTCGATCACGTCGGTGCCCAGGCGCCGGAGGCTCTGCTCGACCTCGGCGAGGATGGCCGCCTTGCGCAGGTTGCGCACCACGGTGCGCTCGGTGCCGTCGAGGCCCTTGTAGGTCCAGGGGTTCGAGCCCTGGCCGGGCGTGTCCCAGCGCAGGCCGCACTTGGTGGCGAGGAGCACCTCGTGGCGGCGGCCTTGGATGGCCTTGCCCACGATCTCCTCGCTGTGGCCCATGCCGTAGATGGGCGCGGTGTCAATGCAGGAGATGCCGGCGTCGAGGGCCGCACGGATGGCGCGGATCGACGCGGCGTCGTCCTGCCCGCCCCAGTACCAGCCGCCCACGGCCCAGGCGCCGAAGATGATGGGGGGAACCCTGAGGCCGCTCGTGCCGAGTTGGCGATGCTCCAAGGGGTGCTCCTCTCACCACGTGTCATAGTGGATCTTCGCCGGGTTGTAGTAGTCGGCGGGCGTCTTGTGCTCGGCGGGCACGCCGACGGCGATGACGGCGAACGGCGCGGCGGTGTCGGGCAGGGCGAAGAGCTTGCGGAAGCCCGCCTCGCGCTCGGGGCGCGGATGCACCCCGCACCAGCAGGTGCCGAGGCCCATGTTCGCCGCCGCGAGCAGCAGGTTCTCGGTCGCCGCCGCGCAGTCCTGTGGCCAGTAGCACTTGTAGTTCTCGTTCGACAGGTCGCCGCACACCACGATGGCGAGCGAGGCGGTCTTGAGCATGGCCGTGTAGGGGTGGAGCTTCATGATGGCGTCGAGCTTCGCGCGGTCGCGCACCACGATGAAGGCCCAGCCCTGCTGGTTGCCGGCCGAGGGCGCGGACATGGCAGCGCGGAGCAGGGTCTCGACCTGCTCGTCGCTCACCGGCGCGCCCTTCACATACTGGCGGATGCTCCGCCGCCTCTGGATGAACATCAGCACCTCGTCCATGGCCGTCCTCCTTCCCTCCCGGGAGCTCCGATGTCTTCGGCGGGGTGCCGCCCGGGAATGCAGAGCGCCGCCGCTCTACCCCCGACGGGGTCGGACCCTTCGGAAAAGGGCGGGGTTCAAACAATATAGGGGGCCGGCAGAGCGGAGTCAAACGACTTGACGGGGCGCGCGTCGAGCGCTAGGATGCACGAGAGCGGTTTCGTGCCCCTCGTCGCGGCAAAGGAGACGCAGCATGGCCGACATCCAGATCGGGCTGAACACCGAGGCGTTCCGCCACGCCGACAAGTCGCTCGAGTACTGCCTCGACGCCACGGCGCGCCTGGGCTACAAGTACGTGGAGCTCAACGTGCAGACGGGCCGCGACCTGTTCAGCGAGGCCGGCTACTCGGCCTCGGTGAGCATGGAGCGCGACCCGCTCGAGATCAAGGCGATGCTGGACCAGCGGGGCCTCAAGGTGAGCGGCCTGAGCTGCCACGCGCCCATGGCCCAGCCCGAAATCAGCGTACCCTTCCACACGCAGGCCATCCTCTTCGCCCACGCGCTCGGCGCCCGCTGCATCAACACCGACGAGGGCGTAGTGCCCGCCTGGATGAGCGACGACGAGGCCTTCGAAATCATCAAGTACTCGCTCCGGCGCATCCTGCCCGTGGCCGAGCGCCACAAGGTGCACGTGGCCCTCGAGCAGCACCAGAAGTTCACCGTCAAGCTGCCGCTCTACCAGAAGATCCTCGACCTCGTCCCCTCGCCCTACATGAGCTGCAATCCCGACACGGGGAACATCTACATGTCGGGCGGCGACCCCTATGCGACCCTCGAGGCCATCGCGCATCGCGTGGTCCACGTGCACGCCAAGGACGTGAAGGTGTCGAAGGAGGTGGGCAAGGTGACGGGCGTGCCGAGCGGCTGCGCCTGCGGCGACGGCGAGATTGACTGGCCGCGCGTGGTGAGGATTCTGCGGAAGGCCGGCTTCAAGGGCGTGCTCGCAGTGGAATGCGGCACCGAGGAGCAGGCAGCCCGCAGCATCGCCTACCTGAGGAAGGTGCTGCGCGCCAAGTAGGCCGCGACAACCCGGCGGCGGCGCGTGGAGGAGCCCGAGCCATGCGCATCATCCTCTATGCCGGCAAAGGCGGCGTGGGCAAGACCACGCTGTCCGCCGCTACGGGCGTCGAGTGCGCCCGCCGCGGCCAACGCACCCTCGTCATGTCGCTCGACCCCGCGCACAGCCTGTCGGACTCCTTCGACCTCTCGGGCTCGCTGATGGACTTCGGCGGCGGGCAGCCGGTGGCCGTGGCCGACAACCTGTGGATTCAGGAGCTGGACCTCCACCGCGAGCTGGAGGACAACTGGGGCGAGGTGTTCCGCTACCTGGCCTCGCTGCTGCGCACCACCGGGCTGCGCGACGTGCTGGCCGACGAGCTGGCCATCTTGCCCGGCATGGAAGAGGTCGCCTGCCTGCTCCACATCAACAGCTACGCGCGCGAGAAGCGATTCGACGTCATCGTGCTCGACTGCGCGCCCACGGGCGAGGCCATGCGCTTCATCAGCATGCCCACCAGCCTCGAATGGTACATGCGCAAAATCTTCCGGGTCGAGCGCAACATCCTGCGCGTCGTGCGCCCCGTGGCCAAACGACTCACCAACGTGCCCATTCCCGAGGACATCTACTTCGACGCCATCCAGCGCCTCTTCCAGCGCCTCGACGGCATCGAGAAGTTGCTCCAGGACCCCGCCGTTACCACGGCGCGCCTCGTGACCAATCCCGAGAAAATGGTGCTCAAGGAAACCCAGCGCGCCTTCACCTACTTCCACCTCTTCGATGTGACGGTGGACGCGATCATCATCAACCGCGTGCTGCCGCCCACGGTGCAGGACGCGTTCTTCGCCACCTGGCGCGAAGCGCAGCAAGGCTACATCGAGGAGGCCGAGAACTACTTCGCGCCCGTGCCGCTGTGGCAGGTGGAGCTGGGCCGCCGCGAGATGCTCGGCCGGGCCGAGCTGGGCCGCCTCGCCCGGAAGCTGTTCAGAGGCATGAACCCTGCCGACATCTTCTTCGCCGAGAAAGCATTCGAGTTCACGAAGGAAAACGGCCGGTACGTCCTCTCCATCCGCGCGCCGTTTCTCAAGAGCGGCGAGATTGACCTGGTGAAGAGCCAGGACGAGCTGATCGTGCGCATCGGCTCGTTCAAGCGCTACGTCACCCTGCCGCGCAGGGTGGCGGCCCTGGAGCCATCCGAAGCCGCGCTGAAGGGCGGCACCGTGAGAATCGTTTTTGGAGGCGACGCCGATGGCGAAGCAGACGACTGACGCGCGCGACTTCCGCTGCCCGGTCTACGAGGTGCTCGACCGCCTGTGCAGCAAGGGCAAATGCCCCTCGGAGTTCGTCAACCACCTCAAGAAGGCCCAGGTCGAGCTGCTGCTCGCCGTGCGCAGCGTGATTGACCAGCGGGTCGAGAAGCTCACCCGCGAGGGCAAGACGAAGCCCGGGGCGCAACGGATCAAGGTCACCGACCAGGCCTGAGCCTGGGCAACCACTCCCCGGGTGGATGCCGCGCAGAGAGGCGGTACGTGGAAATGGACGCAACGAGGGGCGCCCGGAGCGCCACTCGCCGCAGTGTTTGCGGCGGACGGCCTACTCGTTGGCAGCAGGCGCGGCCCCCTCGCCCACGGCCGCGCGGCGATAGCGGGTGCGCCAGGTCTGCTTCTGCTCGTCGGTCAGCACGCTCTCGATATTGGCCAGCCAGGTCTGGTTGAAGGTGGCGTACTTCTTCAGAGTCTCGGTGTACTTCTTGCGCAGCTCCGCATATTCCTTGTGCTCTTCTTCAGTCTTCGGCTTGGGACGATTCTGGAAGGCGGCCGTCGCCTGCTCCAGGGCGGGCCGCGGGTCCTCTGCCAGGAGTTTGGCCTGCTTGGCCACGAGCTGACTCACCTGGTCCTCGTTCAGCTTCAGCCAGTCCACCACCGGCTGCACCTGGAGCCGCACGTCGTACTCGGCCGCGCGGTCCTGCGCCAGGCGGTCCCGGATGAACTTGTGCAGGGCGGCCTCCTGGCTGCCGAGCGCGGCCACGGCATCGTCCACGCCCTTCTGGGCAGCCTGAAGGGCCTTCTTGGCCTCGGCCACCTTCTCGAGCAGCGCGCCCCGGGCCTCGTTGAGGCGGGCCACCTCGTCCTTCACCGCCTTCACGTCGTCGGGCGACATGCCGAGGCCTTTGAGGAGATTCTCGGAGACGGTGATGACGGGGCTTCCGGCCGGCACGCGGACGCGGGGCTCCAGCTCGACGGGTTCCGCACCGTACGCGGCCAGGCCGAAGGCGGCCAGCACAGCCAGCAACACGAAACGCATCGCCTCACTCCTTCGCAGCACCGGGTGGAACGTGGTCATCCGTGGCAACGGAATCATAGCGCCCCACGGGGCGAAAAGCAAGCGCAATTGGCCGTTGCTTGACACGCCGGCGGAGCCTATGGTATAACCATCCGCCCTGACCACCAAGGAGAGACCGTGGCCAAGAACGTCGTTATTGTCGAGTCCCCCGCCAAGGCGCGCACCATTGCCAAGTTCCTCGGCAAAGGGTTCCAGGTAGAGTCCTGCATGGGGCACGTCCGCGATCTGCCCGAGAAAGCTTTCGGCGTGGAGATCGAGGACGGCTTCCGCCCCCGCTACAACGTGCTGCCAACGCGCCGCCAGGTAGTCGCGAAGCTGGCACGCGCGGTGAAGAGCGCCGACACCGTCTACCTGGCGCCCGACCCCGACCGCGAGGGGGAGTCCATCGCGTGGCACCTGGCCGAGGCCCTCAAGCTGCCCAAGAGCAAGGTGCGGCGTGTGACCTTCAACGAGATCACCCAGCGCGGGGTCCGCACCGGCTTCGACCACGCGCGCGACATAGACATGAACCTGGTGAACGCCCAGCAGGCGCGGCGCATTCTCGACCGCGTGGTGGGTTATCAGCTCTCGCCGCTGCTGTGGAAGAAGATCCTGCGCGGCCTCAGCGCGGGCCGGGTCCAGTCGGTCGCGCTCCGCCTCCTCGTCGAGCGCGAGAAGGCCGTTCAGGCCTTCAAGCCCGAGGAGTACTGGAAGCTCACAGCCCGCCTCGCCCCCTCGGGTGATGCGGCAGGGGCCCAGGCCTTCTCCGCCGAGCTTGCGGAAATCGAGGGCGAGAAGGCCAAGCTCTCCACGGGCGACCAGGCGAACGCGCTGGCCGAGCGGCTGCGTGGCGAGAGCTTCGTCGTGGCCTCAGTGGCCACCGAACGGAAGAAGGCTGCCCCGATGCCGCCCTTCGCCACCAGCCAACTCCAGCAGGCGGCCTCAGTGCGCCTGGGCTTCCGCCCGAAGAAGACCATGATGCTGGCCCAACAGCTCTACGAAGGCGTGGAGGTGGGCGCCGAGGGCTCCGTGGGCCTCATCACGTATATGCGCACCGACTCCTTCCGCGTCGCTGCCGAGGCGCAGGAGGAGTGCCGCAGCTACATCCGCCAGCGTCTGGGCGAGAGGTACCTGTCGGAGAAGCCGCGCCACTTCCGCTCGCGCCGCGGCGCGCAGGAGGCCCACGAGGCCATCCGCCCCACCGCCGTCGAGCGCACGCCCGAGGCCCTCGAGCCGCATCTAACCGCGGACCAGCTGAAGCTCTATCGCCTTATCTGGCAGCGATTTGTGGCCTCGCAGATGGCCGAGGCCATCTACGACGTCACCCGCGTGGCCGTGAGCGCCGCCAACGCCGAGTTCCGCACCAGCGGGCGCGCGGTGGTCTTCGACGGCCACACCCGCATCTACGAGCCGCTCCACGGGCGCGACGAAGAGGACCAGCAGCCCCTGCCGCCGTTGAGCCCGGGTCAGCACCTGCGCTGCCTCGACCTCACCCCATCGCAGCATTTCACCAAGCCGCCGCCACGCTACACCGAGGCTTCGCTGGTGAAGACCCTTGAACGCGAGGGGATCGGCCGCCCCAGCACCTATGCGCAGATCATCTCGACGATCCAGGAGCGCGGCTATGCCACCGTGCGCGATAAGGTCTTCTATTGCAATGAGTTAGGCATCGTCACCAACGACACTCTGCTGCCGTATTTCGAGAACATCATCAACACGAAGTTCACCTCGGAATTCGAGGACCACCTCGACAGCATCGAGGAGGCGAAGCGCGACTGGCAGGAGGTGTTGCGGGAGTTCTACGAGCCCTTCAGCGCCGACCTGGCGAAGGCGCAGGCCGAGATGCCCAGCGTGAAGAAGGAGTTGGCCGCGCCCACCGGTATCGCCTGCCCTCGATGCGGTGCCGACATGGTCATCCGCCTGAGCAAGCGCGGGCGTTTCATGGCCTGCTCTGGTTTTCCCAAGTGCCGCTATACCCAAGCCTTAGATGAAGAGGGGGAGCCCACCAGCGTGGAGAAACTCGACGAGAGGTGCCCCGAATGTGGCGAGCCGCTGGTGGTGCGCACCGGCCGCCGAGGCAAGTTCGCCGGCTGCTCCGCATACCCGCAGTGCCGCTATACACGCAACATGGAGAACGAAGCCCCCGCCGGAGGCGCCCCGGAAGGAGCGGCGCCCGCCCCGGCGCGCAAGGCAGCCGAACCCACGGGCGAAAGCTGCCCCCAGTGCGGCAAGCCGCTCGTCGCCCGCGAAAGCCGGCGCGGCAGGTTCATCGGCTGCACGGGCTATCCGCGCTGCCGATTCACCCGCAACCTCGAGGCGGATGAGACGGCGCCCGCCGCCGAGGGCGGCGCTCCGCCCGAAGGCGCGGCCCCGCCACGCAAGGCGCCCGAGCCCACGGGCGAGAACTGCCCCCAGTGCGGCAAGCCGCTCGTGGCTCGCGAGGGCAAGCGCGGCAAGTTCATCGGCTGCACGGGGTATCCCAGGTGCCGCTTCACCCGCAATGTCGAAGGCGAGGGGGCAGCCAGCCCCGACGCCACCGACGTAAAATGCGACAAGTGCGGTGCGGAAATGCGGGTGCGCCGGTCCAACCGCGGGCGCTTTCTCGCGTGCTCCGCTTACCCCAAGTGCAAGAACACCAAGCCCTTGAGGAACGCCGGCCCCGCTCCCGCACCCACGAAGGTCGGGCGCGACTGCCCCGAGTGCGGCAAAGCGCTCGTGCAGCGGCTTGGGCCTCGCGGCACCTTCATCGGCTGCACCGGCTACCCCAAGTGCCGTTACACCGAGAGCGCGGCGAGCGCCGACGCGAACGACGACAGCGCCTCTGAGGGTTAGAGCTGTAGGAGAATCCCGTGAGCGAGGCGAAGAGCCCAGGCGGTGCCGCGCAGGCCACCGAACTCCAGCGTGGGCTGCCCATGGTGGCCAAGTGGGACCCCGAGGCCCTGGCCCGCGAGAAGGCGATGCTGGCCGACCTGGAGACAAAGGGAATGTGGGCGCGGCTGGCCGGCTACTCGAGGAAGATGGGGCCGGGCTGGATGCAAAGCGCCCTCACGCTCGGCAGCGGCAGCTTCTTCTCGTCGTTTTTCGCCGGCGCGATGTTTGGCTACTCGCTGCTCTGGGTGCAGCCGCTGGGCATGCTGCTGGGCATCATCATGTTCATGGCCATCGCGCATCAGACGCTCTCGACCGGGGCGCGGCCTTTCGATGCCATGCGGCGCTACGTGCACCCCGCGGTGGCCTGGGCCTGGGCGCTCACGTCGCTGGCTGCCACGGTGATCTGGCACTTTCCGCAATACTCGTGCGGCGGCACGGCCGCGGCCGATCTCGCCGAGTACTTCGGCTGGGCAGGCGCCGCCAAGCTCGTCGGCGCCCGCCTGTTCTTCGGCGGGGTGATGCTCGCCATCTGCATCGCCGTCACCTGGCTCTACGGCAGCGGCTCGCGCGGAATCCGGCTCTTCGATAAGCTGATCAAGCTCATGGTCGCCGTCATCGTGGTGTCCTTCATGATCGTCGTCGTCCGCACCGGGATTCGCTGGCAGGCCCTTTGGGAGGGCCTCACGCGCTTCCAGGTGCCGAAGACCAAGGTGGGCATCGAGGTGATGATGGGCGGGCTGAGCGCGGCCGTGGGCATCAACATGACCTTTCTCTTCCCCTACGCGCTCCTGGCGCGCGGCTGGGGCCGTGAGCACAGGGGGCTGGCCAAGTTCGACCTCGCCCTGGGCATGTGGCTGCCCTTCGTGCTGGCCACAGGCTTCCTCGTGATGGCCGCGGCCAACACGCTCTACGACCCGGCCAACCCGGTCACCACGCGGATCGGCCCCGACAAGGCGGCCCAGGTGCTCGGCGCCGCGGCCGGGCCGGTGGTGGGCCGCCTGGTCTTCGACCTCGGGGTGCTGGCGATGGTCATCTCCTCGATCATCCTGCACATGCTCGTCGCGGCCTTCATCGCCTGCGAGATCTTCGGCCTGGAGCCCACGGGCTGGCGCTACCGCCTCACCTCGCTCATCCCCATCCCCGGCGTGCTCGGTACGGTGGTGCAGTTTCCCCTCTGGCTGCCGGTGGTGACCTCGGGCATCTGCTTCATCTTCCTCCCCATCGCCTACGTGGCATTCTTCGTGCTGCACAACCGGCGCGACTACCTGGGCGCCGACAAGCCCACGGGCGCCCGGGCCTGGGCGTGGAACATCGCCATGCTCATTGCCATCGGCGTGGTGACCAGTTACGCGGGCTGGTGGCTCGTCGAGATCGGCTTGCCCAAGCTCTTCGGCAGCTAGGAGCCTGTCCGAGAATCCGCGTGAGGCTGCGACGCCGCGACTCGCATCCAGCCCGCTGACGCCGGCAACGCAGCCCACGGGGATTCTTGGACAGGCTTCTAGCAGACACCGGGCGCGCGTATCCGCACCCGGAGGCCTCACTCGGGCAGCGGCTTGCCCTTGGTCTCGGGCGCGAACCAGATGAGGACGAGGCCCACGGCGTAGATGAGGGTGATGGTGGCCCCCGCCCGCGCATAGCTGCCGCCGAAGAAGCCCACGAGCTGCCCCATCTGAAGCGCCCCCGCCGCGGCCAGGATCCGCCCGAAGTTGAAGCTCAACCCCTGCCCCGTCGCCCGCACCCGCGTGGGGAACAGCTCAGGCAGGTAAAGCGGCGACCAACCGTAGAACGCCGCCGTCACCAGCCCCGCCAGCCCCGACGTGATGAGGAAGACCGTGTCGTAGCGGTTCAGCACGCGGAACAGGTAGGCGCACACGCCCAGCGAGAGCAGGCAGAGGACGAAATAGGCGGGCCGCCGCCCGATGCGGCCGCCGAGGATGGGCGCGAGCAGGCAGCCGAGGATCGCCCCGATGGACACGGCCACCTGCACCGCCGCCTTCGCCGCGGGCACCTTGCCGCCCGTGAGCTGGTCCACCCACACGGTGAGCCACCCGCTCACCGCGCCCCACGTGCCGATGAGCGCAATCGAGGCGAACGCGATGGCGAGGAACGTGCGCCTGCGCAGGCCGCGGGCGAAAATCTCATGGAGCGGCTTGGCCACCCCGTGGCTCACCGACGCCCGCCAGCGCTGCGACTCGGGGACGCACAGGGCCACATAGGCGGCCAGCAGGGCCGGCGCCGCGCCCACGAGGAACATCCAGCGCCACGACTCGCGCGTGGCCGGCATGCACGTGCCCAGAATGGCGATGAGCAGGAAGCCCACGTTGGCCGACGCGCCGATCACTCCGGCCATCAGGGGCCGCAGCCGCTCGGGCCAGCACTCCACCACGAGGGCCACGCCAAGCGTCCACTGGCCGCCCATTCCCAGGGACGCGATGAAGCGCAGCACCGCGAGCTGCGGGGGTGCCGTGGCGAAGTACTTGGCCCCCGTGAACAGCGAGAAGGTGAGGATGCTGAGCACCATCGCGCGCACGCGGCCCAACCGGTCGCCCAGCCAGCCGAAGACCACTCCGCCCGCGGCGGCGCCCAGCAGGAAGCAGGCGATCATCGTGCCGTTCCACGAGCTGACGAGTTCCTCGGTGCGCTTGAGCAGCGCCGCCACGGCCTCGTCGCCGCCCCGGCCCTCGGCCTCGAGGGTCGCGCGGGCGCCGGGCTCCACCAGGCTCTGGAGCGCCGGCCGCGCCACGATGGGGAACAGCCCCTGCTCGACGCCGCAGAACATCCAGCCGAGGAAGGCCGCTACCAGCGCCGGCCAGCGGCCGTGGGAGGGGGACCTCTCGTCATTCACTGGAGCTTCCTTCTCTCAGCCAGGGCTTCGCCAGACGCGGGGCGCGTGATACGCGATGCGTGATGCGTGGGAAGAGGCCGATCGAACATCCTCCTTCTTGTCGCGGTTCACGTATCACGGTTCACGCATCACGTCTCCCGCATCGCCTCTCGGATGGCCTTCACGTGCCGCGGCAGGGCGGTGAGCGGGTCCTCCTTGGCTTCGTACTCGATGGAGAGGTACCCGCGGTAGCCGGCCTTGCGCAGGATTCTCACGATACGTGGGAAGTCGGCGGGCTGCGGCTTCTGGCCGGCGGCGCTCACCTCGACCTTGACGTGGGTGGTGATGGCGTAGGGCGCCACGGCGGCGATCTCGGCATAGGGGTCGGCCGAGTGGTAGTTCCCCGTGTCCAGGTTCGCGCCGAACCAGGGGCTCTTGACGTCGCGCAGGATCTTCAGCGTGCCTTCGGCCGTGGCGGTGGGGCCGCCGTGGTTTTCGAGAGCGAGGAAGATGCCGTGCTGGCCCGCGTAGGCGCAGCACTCCTCGATGGTGTCCACCAGCACCTTGTGGGTGTCGTCGTCGGTCTGGTCCTTGGGCTTGCTGCCCGCGAAGATGCGGATGACGGGCGCGCCGAGGGTCTCGGAGTGCTCGACCCACTTCTTCACCATCTCGATCTGCTTGTCGCGTGCGGGGCCGGGCGGGAGGCAGAAGTTGTTGCCCACGGAGGTGCCCGCCACGTCGAGCCCGAGGGCGAAGGCCCGCGCGCGAAGGCGGCGGAGGAACCCGGGCGACGTGTCCTGGAAGTAGTACGAGGTCAGCTCCACACCCTCGAAGTCCAGTTCGGCCGCCTTCTCGAGAAAGGCCTCGAGCGTCATCGGGTCCTCTTTGCGGGTGAGGAGCTGGCGGTAGCTGTAGGCGCAGACGCCCAGCTTGACCCTGGACGGCCCCTTGCGGGGGCTGGGCTCGATGGCATGCGCTGCCCCTGCGACGAAGGCAGCGGCGGTCGCGCCCAGGCGGCCCAGGGCCTCGCGGCGGGTCGGGTGCAGCTCGCTCATGGGCAGGGCTCCTATGCAGTCAAAGCTCGCGCGAGGGTAGATGTGGCTCCAGGCACAACAGGAAAGCATGAACGCGAGGCGAGATCAAGTGAGGCGGCCGGAGGGGTGCGTGGGCGCGCCGGTTTCCCGCCCCCGCGCGCAATCTGCGCGCCTGACGGAAGCCTTGCGTCGTGTCCGCCCGCCCGAAGTGTCTTCGCGACGCTGGCATGCACGCGGCATGGTCGCTGTAAGCCCCGGAGCTACTGGCGAACCGCTGGCCGCTACGCGCACCGGTGGGTGGAGGGGGAATGGGACGGATAAGACGGATGGGACCGATAGGACCCAGGAGGGGAGCAAACGAGGATCCAACCTCCCGCGGGTTGGGAACCCGCGGGAGGTTGGGGGCCAGGTTGGGAAGCTGAGGGCGGTGGAGGGGGAGGACGGGTGAGCGGCAGGGCGGCGAAGGGAGAGGCTCAGACGGCCTCGACGGCTTTGACCTCGGGAATGTCCTTCTTCACGCGCGCTTCGATGCCGCGCTTGAGGGTGATGCGGGACATGGGGCATCCGCCGCAGGCGCCCTTGAGCTTGACCTGCACGGTGCCGTCCTCCAGGACGTTGACGAGTTCGACATCGCCGCCATCGGCCTGAAGCATGGGCCGGATCACGCCGAGCACAGCTTCCACGCGTTCACGCAGTTCGGCCATGAGGGTTTCCTTTCGCGGTAAGCGGGGCCGGCGCGACAGTGCAACGGCCTCTACCTAGAGTGTGCCACAGGCGGCGATCGGTGTCAAGCGCGGGCGGAGGGCCGGGCGGGGCTATTCGTTGTACTTGTCTTCGAAGCGGCCGCGGAACTTGTAGCGCTTGCCCTTGGCGTCCTCGACGATCACCGCGTCGTCGGTGATGCTGGTGACCTTGAGGTCGGCCATGACCACGTCGCCTTCGAACTTGCGGTAGTATTCGCCGGTCTCCTTGTCGCGGAGCACGGCCTGGCGGCGCGGCTCGGGCTCGTGCAATCGCACGATGGCGGTGAGCTTGAAGGGCAGCTTCTCGGCGTCGGCGGCCGTGGGGATGTTGAGCGTGGGGCCTTTCTCCTTCGGCTGGGCCACCACGGGCTCCTCCTTGGGCTTGAGGACGGGCCCGTCGCCCTTGGGTCGGACGATAGGGCCCTTGGTCGGCGGCTGGACGACGACGGGGGTTTTCGACCTGACCTCGACGGTGAGGGTGTAGTTGGGCTGGCGGAAGGAGTAGGCGAGCTTGTTGGAGTTGGCCGCGAGCTCTTTGGGCACAGCCTCGAGAGCCAGCTTGGTGAGGCCGGTTTGCGCGGCCTCCTTGGGGTTCAGCTCGATGTAGTTGCCGGGTGCGGCTACGGCGATGTGGCCGACCTCGCACTGCACGTTGGGCATGGCCGCGGTGCAGGAAACCACGGGCGCGGTCCAGAGCATGGGCGCGGAGAAGGTGCTTTGCGCGACGACGGTGACCTGGCAGCGGTAGTAGGCGCGCTTGAGGAGGAGCGGGTTGACGGGGACGACCAGGTGAGCGCCGTCCACCCCCCATTTGCGGGTATCGTCAATCTCCTTGCAAAAGACGTCGGTGATGCGGAGGCCGGTGGGAACCTGGAAGCGGAGCTCGCGGACGGCGCTGGGCGACATGCGGCAGTCGAAGGTGTAGCGGCTGATGAGGCTGGTGCGCAGGAAGGAGTGCGAGATGAGGGCGCGGATGAAGACCTGGGTGGCCTGACTGGCGGGGTCGCCGAAGGGGTTCGTGTCGCTGCGCTTGAGGTAGCTGTCGAGGTCGCGGGTGGCCAGGATGTCGCCGATGGCGCTGTCGGGCGGCCGTGCGTCCGAGGCGGCGACGAGCGGCGTGCCGGGGGTCTGGGTCCGCTGGGCGAGGAAGAGGCCCAGCTTGAGCACCACCCACAGGCAGAGGGCGGCTCCTACGAGGAAGACGACTTGTTCCTTGGTCATCTGTTTGGTCATGGGCGTGTCCTTTGGCCCCTCTCAGAAGCCGCGGGGAACCACGATCGCTTCGCGGGCCGCGGGCCGCTTCTCCACGGGGGCTGCGGCCTGGACCTCGAGCAGGCTGAGCGCCGCGACGGCCAGGTCCACTTCGAGGTGCGGGGGCGTGACGTCGCTGGGGAAGCCGTCGCTATCGCGTGCCACGGTGCCGGGGGCGGCTTTGAGTTTGAGGCTTCGGATGAAGAAGTAGCGGGTGGAGGCGAAGTCGTTAGGGCGCACGAGGCGGCGCTTGCGGCCGTCGGGCAGCAGGTGGAGGTCGGAGCCCTCCTGCACCGTGGCTTCGAGCTTGATGGCGGCCTTGGCGATTTCGTCGGGATAGGCGGCCTCTAGGAGGCGGCGGTTGAGCTTGCGGATGGTGGCCTCGGGCATGGCCTGGCGGTCGAGCTTGAGGAGGCCTTCGGCCTCGTTGGCGAGGGTCACGCCCGCGAAGTCCTCGGGGCGGTAGAAGTCGCGGCGGGCCGTGAGCATCCGGTTGAGCGAGGCGAGGATGTCGGTCTGGTGGGCCTCGGTGGCGTCCTTGCCCTCGGCGATCTCCTGGATGGCCTTGTGGGCCTCGGGGGCGAGGAAGCCCCACAGGCGCTTGCCGACGTTGGGCTCGCGCTCGGCTGACTGGGCCTTGAGCTTGCGGCACAACCCGCGCCAGTTGAGGATACTGGCGGGGGTGAACGTGGGGTCGCCTGGGTCCAGCACCTTGGTGGCGATGGCGTTGGCGATGAACTGGAATTTCTGGGGGTTGCCCTCCTCGCGGCGGAAGAGGGTGAAGCGTTCCTTCAGGGCGCCGTCGTTGGGCTCGGGGGCCAGGTACGAGGGGCTGCCGACGAGGTGGATGACGAGCTTCTGCTGAGCGGGCGCGTCCTTGGCGGCGGCGGGGGCGGCAGGGGGCGGGCCGGGGTCTTCCGGCTCGTCGCCGTCGGCTTTGGCCTTGGGCTGCGGCAAGAGGGGTTTGATGGCCTCGTGGGCCGGTTCGTCGGCCTCGGGCTTGTTGGGCGCGACAGGGGCCTCGGGCCCGCCGGCCACCGCGGCCACCTGGCCATGCGCGCCGTCCAGGGCGTGCAGGAAGGTGAGCAGGGTGGGCAGGTCGCACCGGAAGCGGATGGCGACGGGGTAGGCGAGGGCCAGATCGGTGTCGTGGAGGCGGACCTTGTAGGGCTCGGCGGGGATGATGGAGGCCACCTCGTCCACGTGGAGGCGGATGGCCAAGTGGCCGAGTTCGTGGACGAGTGCGATCTGGGCGATGCGGACGTCGGGGTCTTTGATGGCCTGGGGGGTGGACATTTCGCTCATGCCGAAGAAGGTGTCGCGCACGGGAATGTTGCGCTGGCTGGCCAGGAAGACCACGCCGTCGTTATAGTTGTCGATCGTGTACTCGGGGCACTTGATCTGGCCGGTGCGGGCGTAGGTGTAGGCGAGGGAGACGTAGCTCTTGCGGTCCTCGTCGGCCTGGCGCAGCTCGGGGATGCGGAAGGGGTAGCGTGGCACGAAGGCCATCCACGAGCGCAGCTCGTCGAGGTTCTGGGTGAGCAGGCGGTTGCTGGCCTCGACCTCCTGCGCGGCGCGCTTGATGGGCACGCCCTTGCCGCTCTTGGGCAGATACTGGTCCATCTTGCCCTGGAGGCTGCGGTGGTCCATCATCGCGCGCTCGTAGCGGGCGCGGTCGAGGCTTACGATGGTGGGGCCGAGGCCGAAGAGCGAGGGCCAGAGCACGAGGAGCGCCAGGAGCGCCAGCCCTGCGATGGCGGCGAAGATCTTGTTCTGTTGCAGAAACTCCACGCGGTGCTTCCTGCTAGCCGCCCTGGAAGGGGTCGGTGAAGACGAGGATCATCTTGAACGTGCGGCGGTCCTCGGGTTCGCGAGGGTCGGGGTACTTGGTCACTTTGGCCCGGCTGTAGAGCTGCTTGCTTTCGAGGAGGCTGGCCAGGAAGTTGTCTACGAGGTGACAGGCGGCGGCGATGCTGATCGGCTGGCCGTTGTGCTTCTCAGCCACGCGGCCCTCGAGGGTCAGTTGGGTGGTGAGCTCTGGCTGGGCCGCGCCGCGGCCGCCGCGGGCGGCGAGGCTGGCGGCGCGCTCGGTGGCGGTGGCGAAGGCGTCGAGCCGGAGCTCGGGCGGCACGGTCTTCTTGAGGACGGCGATGGCCTCGCAGCAGCGGCGCGCGGTGTCGAGCACATGCTTGAGGCCGCTGGCGTGGCCGGCGAGCACGGCGTTCTGGGCCTGGTGCTGGTCGAGGCTTTTCTGGAGGCCGTCGGCTTCGCCGAGGAAGGCGCGCTTGACGCCGAGTTCGCGCTGCGCCTGGGCGGTGGCGAGCTTTGAACAGTAAACCATGGCGGCGAAGGCGAGGGCGAAGACGGCGGCGGCGGCGTAGAGGAAGAAGTCGTGGCGGAAGAACTCGCGGCGGCGGCGCACATCCTCGGGCAGCAGCGTGATGGGCCGCACGCGGCGCTCGTCGAGGTCGCGGAGGGCCAGGCCCACGGCGACAGCGTAGCTGGCCGCGTTCTCGGCCACCTCGGCGCGCGCGTCGGGCGGCAGGGCCGCGGTGTCGAGGCGGGCCATCGGGTCGAGGGTTTCGACGGGCACGCGGAAGCGGTGGGCGAGGAAGTCGCGCAGGCCGCGCAGGTGCGAGCAGCGGCCGCTGAGGACCACCTCGTCAATCCGCAGGTTGGGCATGCGGGTCTGGGTCTGGCAGTACTTGATGGTGGCCTGAAGCGTGTTGTAGATGTTCTCGGCCGGCTCGATGAGGGCGGCGGAGAGGCGGGCCTCGGGGGTGGCCGTGTCGAGGTCGGCGGCGACGTCGAAGTGGCTGGGCAGGATGGCGCCCTGGGCGATCTTGAGTTCCTCGGCCTCGCGCATGGGCAGGTGGAACTCGTCCTGCACGGCCTGGGTGAAGTTCTTGCCGCCCAGGTTGAGGTTGCGGATGAACAGCGGCTTGCCGTTGCGTTGCACCACGACGTCGGTGTGCTCGGCGCCGATGTCCACCAGCAGCGTCGTCTTGTCGTTGTAGATCTCCTCGTCCTTCGAGTGCGCGTAGGCGTTGAAGAGGGCGAGGGCGTCAATGGTCAGGCCGTCGGTCTTCACGCCGGCCCGCCGCAGGCGCGCGAGGTGGCGCCGCAGCGTGTCGTCGCGGGCCATGACCACGAGCACGGTGAACTCTTCGCCGCGGGAGGGGAGGTCGAGGAGCAGGAAGTCGGAGGTCTGCTCCTTGGCGCCGGCGGCGGGGTCTTCGGAGACCTCGTATTCGATGAGCTTGCGCAGTTTGTCGGGCGTGGTGGGGGGCACGTGGAGGTACTTGACGAAGTAGTCGTGCCCGGTGAGGCCGATGGCGGCCTTGGCGCGCGGGATGCGGGCGCGGCGCAGCAGGAGGCGCAGCAGCTCGGCCACGCGCTGGGCCTTGCGCTCGCTCTCGTCGAGGAAGGCCAGGTCGCCCAGTTCGAGCGAGGCGGCCCGCACCACGGCCACCTGGGTGCCGCGCTTGCGCAGCATCACCGCCTTGAGGGCGTGGGCGCCCACGTCAATGCCGATGGCCGTGCGGGTGCTGGGCATACGTGCGTCTCTTCTACGGGGCCGCCGGGGCGGGCTGCACGACCGGCGGGCGGCTGGTCCCCACCCGCACAGGCTCGCGGGCCGGGACGGTGCTCGTGGTCTCCGCGCGGCCCGCGTCGCTGTAGCGGGCGCCGGACGGGGTGATCACCTCCACCTGCACGAAGATCAGGAGGTTGCTCTTCTCGTCCTTGTAGGCTGTGGTGGAGAACAGCCAGCCGATGGCCGGGATGTCGCCGAGAATGGGGACCTTGGAGCGTACCTGCTTTTTGCTGTGCCGGGTGAGGCCGCCGATGCCGACCACCGAGCCGTCGGCCACGGTGAGCTTGGTGGAGATCGAGCGTTCGCTGATGATGGGCCGCGTGATGGTCACTGTGAGCGGCTGCGTGGTCGTGGTGCCGGTGCCGCCGGTGCCGCCATTCTGCGGCTGCGACTGGGTGGACGACTGGTAGGGCAGCACGACGGGGAAGGAGAACTCGTCCACCTTCTCGCGGTAGCGGGGGTTCAGCGTCAGGGTGATGAAGCGCGTGTCCCGGCCCACGCTGGGGGCCACGTCCAGCACGATGCCGGTGTACTCATCCTCGGCGAAGACCGGGGTGATCACCGGCTCGCTCGAGAGCGGCGGGTAGTACGTCTGCGACTGGCCGGGCTGGGAGGGCGGCGGCTGGTAGTAGTAGGGGTTGCCGTAGGACGTGCCCGAGATGTCGGCGCGGTCTACCTCGTAGTCCTCCACGTAGACAAGGGTCTCGGTGGCGTTGATGCTGGCGGTGCAGTTGTTCACGCAGATCACGCTGGGGGCGGCGAGGGTGCGGGTGTTGCCCACGCGCTGGAGCGCGTCGAGCACCACCTCGAACTTGCCGCGGTCGAACACGCCCGTCCATGCGAACTGCCCGGGGTCGTCGCCCTTGGAGGAGAGGGGTTCGCCCTGGAAGGGCAGGGTGATGCTGCCCTCGCGGTACTCGGTGAAGGGCCCTGTCGTCCACTGGTGCTTCGTGAAGTCCCAGCCCTTGCTCTCCGTGTTGGTGCCGCAGAGCCACTCGAGGGTGCTCTTGAGGCCGGCCGACTCGAAGTTCTCGGCCCGCACGTCAATGAACAGGGCGCGGATGTGCACCTGGATCGGGATCTGGTCAATCGGGTCGAGCATGCGCACGACCTCGCGGTAGGCGTCGCGCGTGGTGCGCACGTAGAGGAGGTTCATCTTGCGGTCGAGGTAGGTGAACGAGCCCTGGGGCCAGTCAATCAGTTGGGGCAGGGCGGCGATGAGGCTCTCGACGTTGGACGTTGTGGGCGGGGGCAGGGGCTGTGCGGCGGCGCCCTGGCCGGCCACGGCCCCGGCGGGCGGCATCTCGCCCACGTCAATGAGGCCGTAGTTGAGCGGGATGACGAACGACTCGAGCGCCGGCTGGTCCGGCGTGGTGATCAGCACGCCGTCGGGCGTCGTGGTGAACATCAGGGCGTGGTTCTTGGCAATGTAGTCAAGGAGCTGGCGCAGGGGGTAGTTGGCGATGTGGACGGTGATCGTCTTGCCGGCCACGACGTCGGGATTGTAGATGAGGTTGACGCCGGTCGAACGGAAGAGCAGGTCGAGGAAGTAATCGAGGTCGGCCTCGATGAGGTTCACGCTCACGCGCTGGTTCAGCTTCTCTTCGAGTTCGGGGGTGGCCACGTCGTACTGGGCGCGCGAGAGGTCAATGGGCGGCCGGGTCACCGGGCGCGGGTCCTCGGGCGGCGTGCTCATGATTTCGGTGGCGGCATTGCGGCGCTCGACGATCATCTTGTTCTCGAGGTCCTGCTCGGCCACCTTGGCCTCGTGGGCCTTGATCCGGGCCTCCTGGTTCAGGCTGCGCGCGAGGTGGAACTGGCGGTCCTCGGCGAGAATCCCGGCCGTGGCCTGGACGCATTCGTCGAACTTCTCCTTGCGGAAGAGTTCCTCGGCCTCGAGGTAGCGCTGGTAGAGGCGGGCCTTCTGGGCCTCCTCGGGCGAGAGGGTGCGGCCGCCGTCGGCCAGGCGGCGCGTGAGGCTGCGGCGCAGGAGGGCGGCGGTCTGCTTGTCGCGCTCCGAGTGGGCGCTGGTGGCGGTGATGGGGGCCAGGGTGTCGAGGGCCTTGTGCAGGATGGGCCGGGGGTCGGGCGCCAGCTTGGCGGACTCGGCGAGGTCCCAGGCCTCGCGGATGAGGCGGCTGCCGTCGTCGGGGGCCACCTCGGCGGGCGTGGCGAGGGCGGCGGCCGGGGCCGCGGGGGCGGCGGGCGCGGCGGGCACTTCCCGGTTCTCCTGGGGGCTGACGACCCGCGTGGCCTTGGGCGGTGCGGGCACCAGGTCCTGGGTCGAGCGCACTACGGGCGGCCCGCCCGTCGGCGGGGCGGGAGCGGCGGGAGCATCGCCCTCGCGGAGCGCGCTGCCGGCCTGGGCGATCACCTGCTGGCCGGCGGCGGGGGCGCCCGGCTCGGCGATGATGGAGGCCACGCGGCGGCGCAGTTCGAGTTCGCCGGCGCTCTCGGCCAGGCGCTGCTGGGCGCGGGCGTTCCGGGGCTGGAGGGCGAGCACGGTTTCGCAGGCCTTGGCGGCGGCGTCGTAGTTGCCCGCGGCGAAGTGCGCGTCGGCGGCGGCCAGCAGCTCGGCCACCTGGTTCTCGCGCGCGCGTTTCTCCTGGTCCTGGAGCTTGCTGCGGATGCTGCTGAGGCGCGAGGGCACGCGGCGGAAGTTGGGGTCCTCGAGCGCGATCTGGGCGTAGAGCTTCTGCGCGTCGGCCAGGCGGCCCTCGCGGTAGAGGGCCTCGGCCGCGTCGTAGAGCTTGCCCAGGCGCTCGCGGCGGGCCGCCTCGGTCTCCGCCGGCGCCTCGGGGGCCGGCGCGGCCTCGGGGGCCTTGGCCGCCGGCGTGGCGGGCTCCTTGGGGGGAGGCGCCGGGGCTTCTCCGGCCCGCGACACGGCGCCGGCCAGCGCCAGCGCGAGAACCGCAGCGAGAGGGAACCTCGCCGTCATGCCTTCAGCTCCTTTCGCATGTGGGGGCGGAGGGCCCGAGCCCGCGCCGGCCACCGTTTGCGCGTCACTGGCCCATCGTGTCCTGCTCCCAGGCGGCGCCGCCGACGTAGACGTTGCCGAGGCCCGTGGCGTAGAGCACCTTGCTGTTCGCCAGCAGGGTGGTGCCGTCCACGTGATAGTAGCAGGAGAGGACAGGGACGCGTTGTCCCCAGGCCCTCAGGTTCCAGCTTTGTTTGCCCAGGATGGTGCGCTGCTTGATCTCGTACCAGGAGACGACGTCGTCGTGATTGAAGTCGCAGAACTGGATGAACTCGCCGACGTCGGGAATGGAGGAGCCGACGAACTCGCGCTGGGGGCCCGGCACGCCGGGGGCGCCGTGGTAGGATTCGTCCCAGCAGTAGAGCCAGTCGCAGGGCTCGGCGTTGAACTCGTAGAGGTAGCTGGCGGGGATGGTGTCCTCCGGCATCTTGGCGTACGTGGCGCTGCCGGGGTCGAGGAAGCGTTTCGTGGGCGAGGCAGCGGGGTGGGGGTCCACGTCGGCGAAGTAGAACTGGTCAACCACTCGGCTGGAGCTGCCGTAGCTGGTGAAGAGGTGGTCGGGGCGCCCGCCGCCGTCGCCGGTCGAGCCGTCGCTGGGGCAGAAGAGCACCGAGCCGTTCTGGTGCATGAAGTCGCGGCAGTCGGCCGTGCTGAAGCCGCTGTGGAGGGGCTTGCGGCCGGCGCGGTCGCGCACGTCCTCGAGGTAGCCGTTGTAGAGGAGCTGGGTGAGCCAGCAGGGCCAGTGGTAGTTTTCGCCGTCGTTGATGATATAGCGCTGGGTCGCCTTGTAGAGGTCGGACATCTGGCCCATGCAGCGGGTGCGGCGGCCTTGCTCGCGCGACTTGTAGACGGCGGGCAGGAGCATGCCGGCCAGGATGCTGATGACGGCGATGACGACGAGCATCTCGATGAGGGTGAAGGCGGCGCGGCCGCGGGCCGGCCGGGGGGCAGGGGAGGGCATTCGTGCGCTCATGGTGCAGCTCCTTCGTGGTGACGGCCGGCGCCGGGGTCGCGCACCGGCGTGCGCGGCGCAGGGCCGTCGGCCAGAATCCGTGCCGCGAGGGCTCGCGGCCAGTCGTTGCCCCTGGACAGCGTCACACAACGCTGGTACCAGGCTCGCGCCCGGTCGGGCGCCCCCGCCAACTCCTGCTCGACGGCGAGGAAGTACGCCACGTCGTTGGCGAACTCGTCGTCGGGCAGCTTGGCCCGCCCGGTGCTGGGGGCCTGGCCCAGCAGGCGGGCGGCGATGGCCAGCAGATCGGCGTAGCCGGGCTCGTTGAACTCCTCGAGCACGCGGCGCCAGGCGGCCTGCGCGTCGGCGGTCTTGCCCGCCACGCGAAAGGCGTCGCCCATCCACAGGTGCGCCCAGATCACCTGGGCGAGCTGGCCGGGGTAGTCGGCCTCGACGCCGCGATAGGCCTCGACCGCTTCGGCGAGCCGCCCGCGCAGGCGCTGGACCTCGGCGATGCCGAGCTGGGCCCAGGCGCAGGCGTTCTTGGCGTCGGGGAAGTCCTCCTGCACTTTGCGGTAGGCGGCGATGGCCTCGTCGTCGCGGCCGGCCGCGGCGTAGAGGTCGCCGATCTCTTTCGCCGCGAAGGCGCTGCGCTCGATCTGCCGCAGATAGGTGCTGATGGCGATGGCCTTGCGCAGCGCCGGGATGCTGGCCAGGGGGTCGCTGGCGCGCTTCTCGGCAGCCTGCGCGTAGCAGGCTTCGCAGATGCTGTGGACCACCGACACGTCGAGGTCGCTGAGGAACCGCACGATCGCCTGGGTGCCCGTGCCCGCGTCGGCCACGTTGAACGCCTCGTCGAGCTGCTTGTAGAGCACCTCGAGGCGGTGGGTGGGAAACTTGGCGATCTCGTCGGGGAAGCGGCGCCGGGCCTCCAGCTCGGCCTGGCTCGCCGCCGCGGAGTCGCCGAGGGCGCGGTAGCACGCGCCCAGGCGCAGCAGGGCCTTGGCGGCCAGGGCGGGTTCGGTCGTAGGCGCCGCGGCGATGGCCCGGTACGCCGCGGCCGCCGCGCGCAGGTCCAGCAGGCCGTTCTCCTGGTACCAGGCCTCCTGGTAGGCGGCGCTGGCCGCGACGCCGGCGTGGCTCGCCTCGCCCTCAGCCGATGGGAGAGCCATCGGGCACGAGGCGAGGAGGGCCGCGGCAGTCACTGCGAGGAAGGGCACCACATTTCACCTCTCGGGAGGGCCGGACTCCACCGGCCCCGTTCCGCAAACGGCATCGCCATCATACTACTACCGCGCCTACGGCATGTCAACGTGGGGTAACAAATTGTAAGCACTTGTAAGCCTGCCTCTTGGGTTGGCGTGCGGCGGCAGCCGGACGCCTGCCAAACGCCCCCATGAGGGAGACTCCGGCAGCGGGGCGCGTGCTGCCCCGTCGTTCCGCCTGCGCGAAGTCCCAAGCCTCTTGACACCTGGCGGCAAGGCTCGCGCGAGGCCCCTCGCGGAACCGTTGCGCTCCCGCGGAATCGCCGCTCGCCCATCCTCGGGCTTCCCTGTCCCACGCGGCTGTTCAGGGCAGGCCCCTAGGGTGCCCCGGGCGGCATCCGCACGATGACCATGACCGGGTTGGACGTGCGGGTGGTCCCCTGGGCGTCCCTGCCGAGCACGGAGAAGACGTGGTAGCCGGGCGTCAGGTTCGTGGCGGTGAACTGGGCCGGCGGCGCCGTGATGGTCCCCAGCTTCCTTGCCCCGTCGTAGAACGCCAGCTCTTTCCAATTGGGGAACTTGCGGGCATCCACGACGATGGGGACATTCGCCCCCGGATCCAGGGCCGGCGTCCCGGGGCCGCAGGGGCCCGGCGAGGTGATGGCGAGCGGGTTGTCGTAGGTGGCATAGGCCCGATAGATGAAGGCGATGTCCTCGTTCTGGAGCCAGCTCGAGCGGCCGAGATCGCCCTTGAACTCCTTGGCCGGACAGATTCTCGTCAGGCCGCTCTTCCAGGTGGTGTGATCGGCTATCCAGCCGGCGGCGGGCTCGATGGGGAGGAGCTGGATGGGGCCTTTGGTCACATCCCCGTCTTTGGGATAGCGCGCACGCACAGCGGCGTCCAACAGCGGCATGCCCAGCACATCCTGCCGGTTTTGGTCATACTCGTGGCCGATGCCCTGCCGTTCCAGCCACGCGTACGTGGCGCCCTTGGGGCGGTACGGCAGGAACACTTCATCAATCCTGGCCGGCCCGGTGCTGGGATCAACATCTGGGGGAAGAGGGGCGTTGAAATGCTCCAACTCGCCCGTGATGCAGATCGAGGGGACGCTCAGCACGGCGGGGCTGGGCGGCGAAGCGAGCCTCCTCTTGAAGATGTAGGGGGCGGAGTAGCTCGCGGCCGCGATCGTCTTGTCGGGGGCGAAGACCATGAGATAGAAGGCGAACCCGCCGCCCGCGGAGAAGCCGACGCCGACGTACGGCGCGTTGGCCAGTTCAGGATGCTGGGAGGCGGCGGCGATCACTCGCATACTGTCTTCGAAAGCCTGGAAGATGCCGCGGTGTCTGGCAGAGGGCGTGTCATCGGTCTTCGGCACACTGCGTGGGGGACCGGCGGTGCTGGTGCATCCGACGAGTGCGAAGCCATGCAGATGCATGAACTGGCGGTAGTACTCGCACGTGGTCCAATCGTTCCGCGAGTCGCCCCCGGCGTAACACGCATTGACCAAGAGGCCCCGCACCGTTTTCAGCCCCTCGGGGATCACCACGCGGTAGTTTCTGGTCGCGAGGTCGTCGTAGTCGTATACCGCATACTTGCGGTCGCCCACAGTCACGGCGGATGAGGTCACGGTGGGCTTGGCTTGTGCGGTCGCTGGCGGTGCGACGGCGGGCGCAGGCGTGGCGGAGCCATTGGCGGCCGGGGCGATGCTGTCAATGAGGATGCCGTCCACGCCGTTGACCGTGCCCCGTGTGCCCTTGACCACGTACGTGCCGGTGTCGCCCTGGGAGAACCTGGCCAGCAGGTCGGGCACGTCGGCGGCGGCCTTGTCGGAGGCTTTGAGCTCATAGCGCTTGCCGTCCACGACGAGCAGGGGCCGCTTGTAGGTGCCCGTTCTCGCCGCGGTGCCTGTGAAGGTCTCGCTCTGGGCGGCGAAGGCCGCGGCCGCCAGACACGTCAGCGCCATGGCCATCAGAATGCTCTTGCACAAAGGAGCGTCTCCGCTTGCGAAGGTGGTGCCGGGCACGGGACGACCCGGGGCGATCGTCACGCACACCATACGGCATTCGTGCCCACGGCATGTCAACGCGCGGTAAGAGATTGTAAGAAACTGTCTCAGAACCCACGCGGGCTGCGTTGCCGGCGCCAGCGGGGCGGATGCAAGACGCATCGCCTCCTCTTCTCTCCTTGCCTGCGACCAGAACCGGGGGCGCCGCCTGCCCATGCTGTATCAACCCTGTGAGGGGGAGAGTGATACAGCATGGGTAGATGGGCGAGAATGGGCGATTCTCGCGGCTCCGGCCATACTCGCTCATCTGCGGGATGAGCAAGCATGGGAGGGGGGATGGCCGGAGGGCGTAAGGCGTTGCGGCATATAGGGTTATGGGGCGGTGCTCGCCGGCGCTGCCACCCCTGTCCCACGCGCCCCAGGGCGGCGACGTCGGGCTTGCTGAACCCGGAGGAGGCTTCTCTCGCGTGTTTCGGGGGCGGGTTTCCCGTCCTGATTCGCGCAGATTCGTGTGATTCGCGGTCGTGTTCTCTCCTCCCGCGGCGCGCGCTCAATCCACGAATTTGTAGCCCATGCCGTGGACGGTGAGGATGTGGGCGGGGTTGTGGGGGTCGTCTTCGAGCTTCTGGCGGAGCTTGACGACGTGGTTGTCTATGGTGCGGGTGGTGGGGTAGAGTTCGTAGCCCCACACTTCGTCGAGGATGCGGTTGCGGGCGATGGGCTCGCCCTTGTTGGTGACGAGGAGGCGCAGGATGCCGGCCTCGTAGTGGGAGAGCTCGACGGGCCGCCCGGCCTTGGTGGCGACCGACTTGCGGAAGTCGATCTTCACGTCGCCGAACTGGTAGGTCTCGATCTGCTGCGGGGGGGCGTGGCGGCGGCGCAGCACGGCCTTGATGCGGGCGAGGAGCTCGCGGATGCTGAAGGGCTTAGTGATGTAGTCGTCGGCGCCCAGCTCGAGGCCGAGCACGCGGTCCACCTCCTGGCTCTTGGCGGTGAGCATGATGATCGGGGTGTCCATGCCCTTCTGGCGGAGCTGTTTGCAGACCTCGAAGCCGTTGAGCTTGGGCAGCATGATGTCGAGCAGGATCAGGTCGGGGCAGGTGCTCATGGCGAGGTCGAGGGCGGCCTGGCCGTCCTTGGCCGTGGTCACCTGGTAGCCCTCGATCTCCAGGTTGTCCTGGAGGCCCATGAGCAGGTCGGGTTCATCTTCGACGACGAGGATTTTTTCCATTGGCAACTCCTGGTCAAACACGGCATCGCGGAGGATGAATGGATGGGTGGATGAATGGATGGATGCGAAGACGCGCTCTGGCAATCGTCCATTCCTCCATTCATCCAGTCTTTCCGTCGGTGAGCGTCTTCCTAATCGGGAGAGTGATGGTGAAGGTGGAGCCCTTGCCCTTTTCGCTGGCGACGGCGATGGTGCCGCCGTGCGCCTCGACGGAGTGTTTGACGATGGCGAGGCCGAGGCCGCTGCCGCGCGTCTCGCGCACGCGGTCGTCGCGCCCGCGGAAGAACTTCTCGAAGACCTTGTCGAGGTCGGCCTTGTCTATGCCGATGCCGTGGTCGGCGACGGCGACCTCAAGCGAGCCGTCATCCCCTGAAAACCGCGAATCGTGCGAGTCCGGCGGAGCGGAACCGCCCATTCGCTCGATTCGTTGGACTCGCGGTTTCACCTTGAGGGCGACGCGAATCCACTTCTCGCCCCCCGAGTACTTCACGGCGTTCGACAGCAGGTTCAGCAGGGCGAGGGCGATGGCGTTGCGGTCGAGCAGGGTTTCGGGCACCTCGTCCGGGATGTCAGTTTCCACGGTGAAGCCCTGCTTGTCAAGCTCGTAGCTGTAGGCGCGCAGGGTGTCGCGCACCACGTCGGCCAGGTCGTCGAGGCGCAGGTCGTAGGTCTTGCGCCCGCTCTCGATGCGCGAGAAGTCCAGCACGTTGTTGATCAGGTGCGTGAGGCGCTCGCTCTCGCGCATGATGATGCGGTAGTACTCCTGCACCTTCTCGGGGGTCTTGGCGCGGCCCATCTCGAGGGTCTCGGCGAACATGCGGATGAGGGCCAGCGGCGTCTTGAGCTCGTGCGAGACGTTCGACACGAAGTCGCTCTTGAGCTGCGAGAACTCGAGTTCGCGGGCCGTGCCGCGGAGCATGATGACGACGCCGACGATGATGGCGACGATCATCAGGAGGTTCACGGCGGGGAAGAGGAGCACGTTGTAGAAGGCGAGGCGGCGCAGCTCGGCGGGGCGGTGCTCCACGAGGCCCAGGCGCCAGGCGGGAAAGATGCCGGGGAACGGGGCGGCCGCCGTGGGTTCCCGGCCGCCGTGGCCTGCGACGACGCTGCCCTTGCGGTCGGTGACCACGAAGCCCACGCCCGGCCCGAAGGGGCTGACGCGGAGCGCCCCGGGCAGCAGCGTGGCGGTCACGTGGGCGAGGTTGATCTTGAGGCCCAGGATGCGCCGCGAGCCGTCGTCGCCCCCCACGGCCGTGTAGGCCAGCAGGTAGGGCTGGTCGGCGAACTCCTCGTCCCACAGGTGGCGGAACCCCTCTTCGCCCAGGCGCAGCGTGGGGGCCTGGAGCTCGAGGCGCGGGAGCACGACGCGCCGCACGTAGGCGAGAAAGTGGGCCCGGCTGCTGCGCTGCTTCTCCTCGTCGCGCAGGGCCGCGTAGCGGCGCGGCTCGGGCGCTGGCACGCCGGGGCCGGCCAGCAGCGGCTCGAGGTCGGCCTGCACGCGCCGCTTGAAGTAGGCGACGCGGTCGGGGTCCGCCAGGCGGGTGCGCTCGCGCACCAGGTCGGCGTAGAGGTCGAGGTAGGCGCCGATGGCCTCCTGGGTGCGGCCCAGCCTGGCCAGGGCCACCGCGATCTGGTAGCGGGCCAGCACGGCGAGCGAGGGGCTGAGCACGGCCACGTTTTCCGTGGTGAGCAGGCGGCGATGCTCGGCGATGGCCTCGTCGAGCTTGCCCGTGCGCAGGAGCAGGACGGCGATGGCCTGCGTGGCGCGGATGCGCGCGGCGGGCGACAGCGAGCGCTCGCGGTAGCGGCGCAGGCTGGCCACCTGGGCGGCGGGGTCGGGCGGCGCGGCCTCGCCGTCGGGCGGCGCCGCGGCGGCGAGGGGCGGGAGGGGCTCGGTCCACAGAAAGGTCTCGGGCAGGGGGGGCGCGGCCTCGGGCTCGTCGGGGTAGAGCATGGCGCCGCGCTGCTCGAGGGCCACGCGGCGGTCGAGCAGCCGACGCTCGTCCAGCAGGAAGACCTCCTCCACCAGCTCGGTCTCGCGGCGCGCGCGCTCGAGCGCCGGCGCGATCTGGCGGGGTTCGAGGCGGTCGGCGGCCTGGCGCAGGCGCTTCTCAGCCGCGGCCACCAGGGCCTCGATCTCCTCGGCCCGAGAGCGCGCGGCCATGGCATATTGTTCGGCCAACGACTGCTCGAGCTGGCGCTTGAGGTCCAGCGTCAGCTTCAGCCCCACCAGCGTGAGCACGAGGCTGGGCAGGATGATCGCCAGCACGGCGATGGTCACGATGCGGCGAATCGAGATGTGGGAGGTGTAACGCGGCATCGGGCCACTCGGCAGTGGGCAGTCGGCAGTCAGCAGCCGTCAGAAGCTCTTGCGCTGGAGCACGGTCTCATACGTCTCGGAGTTCCTGGCCTCGGCCGGCTCGTTGGGGTCGCCCCAGCGGATGAGCAGGGTCACCCGATAGTAGCTCGTGCCGCCGTAGAGCGGGGCGAACGTGGCCGTGTACGTGAAGCCGGGGAAATCCGGGTGCGTGGCGTCCGAGGGGGGCGCGACCGTGGGGTCGCGGGGGTCCTTCGGGTCGGCGTACTGCTTGAGGCCGGCCTGGAGCTGGTTGGCCACGGCCTCGGCCAGAAGGGCCGCGCGGCTGCGGTCCAGCGCCCGCTTGTGCGAGCGCATGCCCATGGCGAACAGGAAGAGCACCGAGGTGATGCTGATGGCGAGAATGCCGATGGCCAGCAGGATCTCGATGATGGTGAAGCCGCCGCGAGGGCGGAGTGCGGAGTGCGGAGTGCGGAATTCAGGACCCATCATCTGCGCTCATCCGGGAGTTCCGTGGTTTTCCTCTTCTCAGTCCTCTCCCATCGCATTCCGAAATCTCCAATCCGCGACAGGCTACCGCTGCCAGTGGTGGTAGGCGGGGATGCGGACGGTGAAGACGGCCACATTGCCCCGGAACACGTCGGCGCCGGCGGCGTGCGCGACGGGTCTCGTGCCGCGGCAGCCGCGTGCGGCCAGGCCGTCGCTGCCCTGGCGGGGGATGATGAACTCCGTGGGCGAGCCGATGCGGGCGTAGAAGAGCCATTCGTCGCCCACCTTGATGAAGCGGCGCGGGTCGCGCGCGAAGGCGGCCGCGGGGCGCTGCACGTCGTCGAAGCCTCGGGTGCTCAGGACGCCGAGCCGGCCCTCCGCCGCGGCGGGGAAGTCGGCGCCGATGGCCTGCGCGAGGCCGGTGGTGACGCGCTCGCCGCGGTCGGGCTCCAGCACCACGGTCACCTGCACCTGCTCGGGCAGGTAGCGGCTCGAGAGCCACTCGGCGCTGGCCGGGCGGGGGCGCCAGAGCCGCGGGTCGGGGCTGGTGTCGTCGTACTTCGTGTCGTAGCCGGGCTCGAGGTCGGGGCGGTCCTCCCAGGTGGTGGTGTCGGCGCCCCAGAAGCTCATGCCCAGGTGCAGCACGTTGGGGATGAAATCGTTGCTGCGAATCTCCTCGAGCTGCGAGACGACGTTGGGGATCGGCAGTTCGTCGGCCGCCGCCGCGGCGGGCTGGCGCAGGGGCGCCTCGAAGGCGCGGCGCAGCACGCCCAGCCCCGGCTTGCCCAGGCTGGAGTGATAGGGCTGGATGCGATAGACCACCTGCGCGCGGCCGGCCAGCGGGCGGTGGCTCTCGTCGATCTGCTTGTTGTCGTTGTCGTCGGCGTAGTTGAGGTACTCGGGCGAGGCGGGCGAGCCGGCGGTCTTGAGGGCGGCCTGCTCGACCTCGGGCGGCAGGGTGCGGGTGAAGGTGATGATCTGCGCGCCATCCCTCACGAACGCCGCGAAGGTGGGCCGGGGCTGCTGGGGCAGCGCGGCGGGGTCGCGGTAGCAATCGAGGAGGAGCACGGGCCGGCCCCCGGCGCGCATCGCGTCGCTGCGGAGGAACTGGGCGCGGTCCGAGAGCTCGGCCTTGATGAACACGATGTCGCCGCCCTGGACGGCGGGCGAGATGTCGGCCTCGCCGCCGCCCATGCCCTCGGTGGGGAGGTCGGCGAAGAGCCGCCAGCTCGTGTCGTCGGGGGCCGCGGGATCGCCGGCCGGGGGCGCCAGGGTGGGGTCGTTGCGGCCCACGAACACCTGCGCGGTCGCGGCGGGGTCGCGCCAGAGCGCGTCGGTGCGGGCCTGGAGCAGGGCAGCGCCGATGCGGAAGGGCACGCGGATGCGCAGCACCACCGTGCCCGGGCCGGCGAAGCAGGTGAGCAGGCGGCCGTCGGTGGTGTCGGACGTCACGTCCTTGACCGTGGAGAGGGCCGTGTCGAGGATGGCGCAGGGGTCGCCCGGCACGGTGGAGAGGTCGTAGAGGGTGTCGAGGGCGAAATGGAAGTCGGGCGCGGGCGGCGGGTCGAGCACGGCGGCGGCCAGGTCGTCGGCGATCTGGCGCTGGAGGGCCTGGAGCTTCTCGTTGGTGAGGCGGCCCGCCTCGCCGCGGCGCCAGGCGTCCACGGCGGCCGACATCAGGCCCACGAGCGCGGTGCCGAGGATGACGAAGACGCCCATCGCCACGAGGATTTCGACGAGGGTGAAGCCGCCGCGAGTGCGGAGTGCGGACTGCGGAGTATGGGAGTCAGAGTTCTTCATCCGTGCCCATCCGTCCAGGCCGTGGTTGGCTTCTCTATAGTCCGCACTCTGGAGTCCCCAATCCGCAATCTCAGTACGGCATCTCCCTGTGTTCCATCACGTGGGTCGGGGCCTTGTAGCGGAGCGTAATGGAGTCCACCCACGGCGTGCGCCAGGGGACGTTGTAGTTGGGTGCGGCGCCCTCGGCGGCCTTGTAGTCATTGTACTTGAAGTAGACGCGGAGGCGAATGCGGTCGCCGTACTGGCCGAGGGGGGTGCTGTCGTTGCGTGCGTTGATGTAGTTGTGGGCCGTCGGGTCATCGAAGAGGTAGATGACGGGCTTCTTGAGGCGATAGCCGGGCGGGTCGTAGACGGCGTCGGTGCGCGAGGGCACGGCGCTCCAGAGGACCGGCTGCGCGACGGGCTTGCCCGTGGCCGGGTCGGCGGCCGCATCGTCCCAGGCCGGCGCGTTGTCCACCTGGGCCATCACCTGGATGTCCCACGGGTCGTCGGGGTCGAGGGGCTTGTCGTTGACGATCGTGCCCGTGGCCGGGTCGTACTGGGCCTCGGTCCACTTCACCTGGGTCCACAGCGCGCCGGGCAGGGAGCAGGCGAACTCCCAGTAGCCCACGGGCGTGGCGGCGCGGTGGGGGGTGAACTCGCCGGTATGCGAGAGGGGATAGCGGTCGTGGAAGCGGGCCTCGCGCAGACGCACGATGCGGCGGCCGAGGGCGCCGGCCGCGTCGGCGTAATAGGCCGGCTCCTCCTCCGTGAAGTCCACCGCGCTCACGGCATTGGTTGCGCCGGGCGTGAGGTAGTCCTCCCGCGGGGTGCCGAAGCGCTGGCGGAGGAGCTTGATACCGGTGAGGAGGGGCATGTCCTGGTAGTCCCAGGTCCCCGTGGCGGCATCGTAGGTGCCGGGCAGGGGCACCTTGCCGGTCCAGATCGGGGTGTTGCCGTTGCGGTCCTGCGCGTAGCCGACGATTTCGTTGCCGATCTGCACGTAGCCCTCGGCGGGGAAGTTGTCGTGGTGTTCGACCACGATGCCGTACTCGTATTCGGGCTTCGAGAGGTCGAAGGCGGGGTCGTTGTCGGGCAGGACCTTGATCTTGCCGTCCTCGAGGAGCAGGCGGCCGGCCTCGTCGCGCTGGAGCTTGACCATGGGGCGCGGGGCGAGGCTGGTGTGGATGTGGTCGAGGGGGTTCACGCGGGCGCCGAGGGCGTGGCTGTCGGGCGTGGTGCCCAGGCAGCCGCGCTCGAGGATGAGCAGCTCGACGCTGATGATGCTGACGCTGGCGCTGCTGGACCTTCCGTTGGGGTCGAGGAACCAGCTCGTGGTCGCGGGGTCGTACATCTGGATATCCTGGGCCGTGGAGTTGAGGATGCCGCGGTGGGTGAGGGTGATCTCGAGGGCGTTCTTGCTCGTGTCGTAGCGCTTGCCGCTGAAGAAGACGCGCTCTTCGGCATTGATGTAGTGGTTGCCGTAGATGATCTTGCCGTCGGCGCTCCGCACCTCCTGGCCGGCCTGGAGGTCCTGGTTGATCGCGTCCCACGTGACGCCGTAGGTGGTCATGATGTCGCGGATGCGGTTCCAGTAGTCGAGGTTGGCCCAGGAGTTGTGGATGGTGAGGTAGCCCATGTCGGGGAAGTCCTTGGCCTCGTCCTCGGTGAGGTCGAGATAGAGCTTC
The DNA here is from genome assembly GCA_035384565.1 of Planctomycetota bacterium. NCBI lineage: Bacteria > Pseudomonadati > Planctomycetota > Planctomycetota bacterium. Next base: position 186,529 of record DAOOIT010000001.1, read on the forward strand.
GTGTCGTCCTTCTTCGCCACGACCACCAGGTCGTTGGCGAAGGGGAGGGGGTTGCCGTCGTTGTCGAGGGGGCGGATGAACTTGATGGGGGCCGAGGTGCGGCCGACGGGGCGGCGGTACATGACGCGGTAATACATCACCTCGTCGTCCATCTTCAGGTAGCCCTCGAGGGGCCAGGAGCCCACGTGGCCGTTGGAGTGGAAGCGGAAGGGCTCGGTCGCGTCGCGCGGCACCACGTCCTCGAGGTTGCCGATGCGCAGGTAGAAGGGCGGGGTGTAGCCGGCGGGCAGGCCGCTGAAGTCGCGCACGTGCTTCGCGCCGTCGGGCGCGCCGCCGGCGGAGGCCGGCTTGCAGTCCCACAGCCGTGCGACGCCGTAGGGGGCCTGGTAGATCTTCACCTCGTCGAAGGTGGCGTTGGCGGGGCGCTCGGGCTCGCCCGTGCTCGGGCCGCCGCCGTCGGTGGCCGGCGCGCCCTTGTCGCCGTCCTTGTACATCGTGTCGCTGCCGAGGTAGAAGTGCTTGTCGGGCTCGATGGGCAGGCCCGAGGGGAACTTGATGAGCCGCGGGCGGTTGACGTAGGAGAAGACGTGCGCCGGCGGCGGGGCGATGGACTCGCGGAAGGCGAACATGTTGCCCCGGCCGTGGTGCACCCAGTGGTCCTCGCGCTGGCCGGTGTTGTCGGTGAGCGTGACCTCGTCGTGCACGCCCTTCTCGAGGTCCATGTACCGCTCGACGAGGTCGTTGCCGAGCACGCGGAGGTAGCCGGAGCAGAAGAACACGGGCATGACCTTGGAGGCGGGCGCGGCGGGGAAGGCGAAGGGGGCGGGCGGGTCGGTCGTCTTGTCGCCCGTGCCGGCCGCGGCGCGGGTGATGTCGTAGAGGAACTTGCCGGCGAGGAGCTTCTCCTCGACGTCGTCCTGGCCGACGGGCACGGGCGGGTGCGGGAAGCGCGGGTAAGTGAACTGAATCCACTCGAAGGGCTGGTTGACGTCGAGGGCGTTGGGCTCAGCGGCGCTGCGGAAGCCGATCTGGAAAATGCCGCGGCCCTTGCGGTCGCGCAGCTCGTCCACCGTGGCGTCGGTGCCCACGAGGTCGTGGGTGATGGTCTGGATGCCGCGGTGGCCGCGGGCGAGGTCGTGGTTGCTGGAGAGCTTGAGGCAGTTGAAGCGCAGCTTGGCGCCCTCGACGATGGGCTTCTCGGCGGTGTCGAAGCAGGCGCGGCGGCCGGTGTAGTTCGCGGGGTCGTTGAAACCCGCGACGTAGCCGATGTACCAGGCGATCCGGCGCTTCTGGTCGTCGGTCTTCGTCGGGTCGGCGGCATCGTCGGGGTGATAGCGCCAGACGAGCACGACGCCGGCTTTGCCGAACTTGACGGCCTCGCCGGCGTCGGCGGCGTCGGGGTTGGCCTCGACTTTGAAGAAGCCGAAGCCGTCGGTGGTGTCCTCGATGAGGCGCTTGGCGATGGTGGGGCGCTGGGTCGTGCACGTGAGCATCGAGAGGAGACCCGGGTCGGCGGCCACGGCGTCGAATCGCGCCGCGTCGTCGGCCAGGGCTCCGCCATCCTCGACCGAGGGCACGATCCACTTCTCGCTGGCGGCGAGGGGCAGCCAGTCGCCCGAGGGAATCGTGTTGTCGGGCGCGCCGCCCAGGGTGGCGGCCTGGTACGAGCTGGAGAACTGGTCCCAGTAGTTCGTGGTGCCGACGGCGGTAGTGGCGGCGGGGGCGGCGACGCCGGCGGGATTCGTCTCGTCGCCGTCGGTGACGGTGACCTGGGGATAGCCCGTCGGGCCGTTGCCGGCGGGCAGGGCGTGGAGCAGGGCCGGCTCCTGGCTCGCGTCCATCATGTTGTCGAGCAGGTGCTCGATGTCGCCCTCGCCCCACTCGTCGCTGTCCTTGTGCACGTAGTCCACATAGCCGTGCAGCTCGATGCGGGTGCCGTCGGGGTGGGAGAGGGCCTTGGTGCCGCGCGAGCCGCGGCCGACGGGGGCGCTGGTGGCGTCGGTGAGGATGGTGAGGGCGTTGCCGGCGATGCCGGTGTACTCGATGATCTCGCCGCCCAGGATGGCCGCGCCGGCGACCGGCCAGGGCTGATGGCGGAAGGGGCTGGTCGGGTTCGGGTCGCTCGTGCCCGTGCCGGTGCAGGGGATGCTGGCGGCGGTGTCGAGCACGCCCGTGGTGCGGGCGACGGGGAAGTAGCTGCCCACGCTGCGGCCGTTGATGAGCAGGGCCATCTCGTTGTAGCGGATGCCCTTGACGATGGCAACCAGGTGGTACCAGCGCTCGGGCAGCATGGGGAACCACTCGTGCGCGAGCAGGCCGGCGGGCGCCGACGAGTCGCCCGTGATGCGGCAGCGCACCTGGGCGGCGATGGGCTGGTTGGTCGAGTCGGCCACGTGCAGCACCAGGTCGCCGCTGGCCGAATCGCGGCCGTAGTAGACGAGCGCCAGGCGGTTGCTGAACGGCTGCTGGCCGAGGTCGAAGAGCACGCGGTCGCGCGAGTAGTCGAACTTCGCGCTGCCCGAGGCGCCGGGGTCGGCGTCGAACTTCACCCACGTTTCGAGGATGAGCGGCAGCACCACGTTATCGCCGCTGTGGGCGATGTTGTTGGCGTCAATGGGCTTGCCGTCGGCGTCCTTCGCGCCGTCCACGCGGGCGGGGTAGACGAGGGTGCGGGTCTCGGCGGACCCGTCGGCCAGGGTGGCCCGGCCGATGTGGATGCCCTCGGGGCTGAGGTCCGTGTCGTCGCCGGGGTCCTTCTTCACGGTCGTCAGGTCGGCGAAGGGCTGGGGCCACACGGAGTCGCGTCCGCCGTCCCGCCCGCCCCAGAGGGCTTTCTCGAGGAGGGGGCCGTTGAAGCGGGCGACGAAGCGCGCGGCCACGTGGGCCGGGTCGGCGGGGTCGTACTCGACGAGCGGCAGCCCCAGCCGGCCGTGGCGGGCGACGGCGCTGGTGGGCACCTCGGTCTGCTTGGGCGCCACGTCGGCCACCTGGGTGGGGTTGGGCCAGGTGGCCAGGCGGCGGGCGAGGCCGGCCTGGAGGGGCCGCTCGAACTCCTCCTGGCTGTCAATCTTGATCTCGAGGTCCACGCACGGGGCCACCTGGGCGACCTCGCGCACAGTGTAGCGGGCCAGCTCGCGGCCGTCGGCCGCGTTCATCACGCCCGTGGCCTCGAGGGTGTAGATGTTGAACGAGTGGCAGCAGAGGGGGGCGGTGGTGGTGCTCGTGTCGAGCACGGCGGCGTTGCGGGGGTTGATGGCGGCGGCCAGGATGGCCGCCTTGCTGTCGGGCGTGAGCTTGTCTTCCTTCACCAGCTCGTCGAGCACGCCGGCCAGGTCGTGCTCGATGTCGGTGAAGAGCAGGCGCACCTCGACCGGCGGGTCGGCCCTGCGGTCGCGGTCCACCCGCGCAGCGAGAGGGTGCGAGGGGTCCTTGTCGTCGAACCACACGGTCAGGCCCGAGGCGGTCTTGGCGTTGTAGCGGACGGCATCGCCCTCGACCGAGATCCAGTAGCCGTCGCCCGGGGCGGGGGTGGGGAAGTCCGCGGTGCTCTGGAGGGTGACTTCGGCGGCGTTGACGCTGAGGTCGGCGGCCAGCGTGGTGAAGACGCGCAGGCGGCGGATGAGGGCCTCGAAGTCGTCGGTCACCGTCTTGTCCACGGTGCCGTCGCCGTCGGTGTCGAAGCTCTGGGTGGCGTAGCCCACGCCCTTGTGCTGGTCGGCGGCGCGGTCGGGCTGGTGCAGGCGGAGGCCGCGCAGCAGGGCGCGGAGCACCTCCTCGCGGCACGTGTTGAGGTTCACGGGGTGTTGCGGGGGGGAGCCGGCCGCCGCGTCGCCCACGAGCGGGGCCGAGTGGAGCGTGAGGAAGCGGACGATGCGCTGGAACTCGGCCTCGGAGAGGAGCGTGCTGGCCTGACGGGCCTGGGGGAAGCTGGTGAAGGGGGGCCGGCCGATGGGGTCGGCGGGGTTGCGCCACAGCTCGTCGGCGATCTTCTCGGCGCGCGTGTTCCCGGGATTCGCCGGGTCGAGTGTTTCGCCCGTGATCAGGGCCAGAAGGTTGGCCAGGAGGGGGCGAGGGGCGCTGTTGAGGTGAATCTTCGCCTGCTCGTCCTCGGCGCGGGCGCTCCACATGGCGCCGGCGGGGTTGGCCAGCACGATGCCGCCGGGCGGGTCGTCGAGGAGGCTCACGCGCAGCTCGCCAAGACAATCCACATAGGGCGAGTTGTAGACGGTGGGCGGTGGGGTGCGGGTGGGGTCGGCCTCGATGCGCTCGTAGAACTCGTGGGACCGTTCGAGCTGGGCCTTGGCGAGGTTGAGGGCGCCGAGGGCGACCAGGCGCGCCTGGGTGCGCGCGGCGAAGTTGATGCTCGTCAGCTCGGCCTGCCGCATCGAGATGGCGAAGGGGGCGCCGATGATCACCAGGCCCACGAGCACGAGCACGACCATGAGGATGGCGAAGCCGCGCTCGCGCGAGGAAAGGGAAGCGCGTCCGACGAGTCCGACAAGTCGGACAGGGCGGACAAGTTGGATAGGTCGGGCAGGTCGGGCAGGTCTTGCGGGGCTCATTCCTGTGTCCTCGGGCGGGCCGCTAGTCGGCCGGCGGCTCGCCGTTGAAAACCTCGACGGACCCCAGCCAGGTGATGCGCACGGTGCGCAGCAGGCGGTCCTCGGCCGACACCACGCGGAAGAACACGGGGCCGGTGTGCTGCGCGGGGTCGAGCTTGCCCTCGCGGTCGAAGTGCACCCGCCCGTCGCGGCTGCCGCCGGGGTCGAACGCCACCTCGGTGTTGCTGGGGATTCTGTGGACTTCCCCCGCCACGAGGCCGGCGATCTTGAGTTCGTCAATCCGCCCCTTGAAGTGATTCGCGCCATCGCTCCCGATGGTCAGGGGCTGCGTATTGGGCACGAGCAGCAGCGTGTTCCCCACGTCGGGGGGCCTCGGCGGCTCGGCCTCCTCGCTGTTGACCCGCAGGAGGAAGCGGGCCTGGCTGTCGCCCGCGCTGTCCTTGCCGTCGCGGGCGTAGGCCAGCCCCACGTGAGTCCACTCGCCGGCGGGGATGGGGACCTCGCGGCTGGCAACGGTCAGCTCGTGGGCGCTGCCGCCCAGGTCCACCCTCACGGCGCCCTGAAGGCTGAACGTGTTGTCGCCGTCGTAGACGAGCTCGAGACGGTAGCTGGAGGCGGCCCGGGCATCCTTGCAGGCGATGGGCAGAATGGCGCCGCTCGAGAGGCCGGCCGCGTCGGGCCACACGTAGGCCTCGATGAACACGCCCTCGCGCAGGCCGTCGAGATAGGGGCTGGTGACCTGGAGGCTCGTGGTTGCGCCGTCCAGCAGCAGCGCCGTGCCAATGCGCCCGGGCGCCGGCGTGGGCGAGCCGGTGGCCGTGGCCTCCTGCCCCAGGGCGCCCAGCACTTTGCTGCCCGCGAACTGCGAGGGGCTCTCGAAGTGCCAGTGGCTCACGGTCTGGCGGCTCAGGGCGTAGAGGAGGCCGATCTGCTTCGGCTCGTCGGCGCGCGGCTCGGCCACGACGACGGCGGGCCCCCGCTCGTGGATGGCGGCGTGGCGGGCCGCGCGGAGCACGGTCTCGATGCTCGACGTGGCGGCCTGGAGCGCGAAGCCGCGGTTCATGCGCCAGTACACGCCGACCCCGCCGAGCATGAGGATCGCCACGACCGACATGGCGACGAGGAGTTCGACCAGGGTCATTGCGGATGGCGGATGGCGGATGGCAGATCGCCCAATGGCCATTGTGGGCCTCGTCATTTCGCCACGAAGTTCGCCAGGTCGTCGGCGCCCAGGGCCTCGCCGCGGCCCTGGTCGTTGGTCTCGTTCGGGCCGCACGACCAGAGCTGGAAGCGCCCGAAGTTGCAGTAGTCGCCGCCCGCGGCCCGGGCCGGCCGCACGGCCCGGTCGCCCAGGACGTCGTAGTCGTGCACCGTGGCGTCGCGCATCGCGGCGGTGTCGAAGTAGATGAACGGGCGCTCCCACTCGTCGAGGAGCAGGGGCATGCGAATCTCGCCGTCGTCGTAGAAGGCCGAGGGCAGATAGGGCGCGCTGCGCCCGCCCTTGGCGTTGAGCAGCACGACGAGCGAGCGGTTGCCTCGGTTGGTGCCGACCACGTGCTCGGACGGGGGGTAGAGGCCGAAGTCGTTCTGGTAGGCGTCAATGCCGCTGGCGATGGCCTCCAGGGTGGCCTGGGTGCGGCGGACCTTCTGGTTGCGGCGGATGGCGTTGAAGGCGGGGAACAGAAGGGCCACGAGCAGTGTGACAATGCCCATGACCACCAGCATCTCAACCAGGGTAAAGGCGGCCGCGTGTCGGGACGGTGCGGGACCTCGTGCGAGCATGGGCACAGTATCCTCCGGGGCGAACGCAGGCGGACCCTCTCCTCACAGGCATGCTACTCGCGTGCCCCCTGCGCCTTGTCAATGGCTTGTAAGCGAATTGTAAATAATTGTAAGCGCGATGCGTTGGCGGGGCGTGCCGCCGCCGTTCCCGCCCGTTCCGGCCCTCCCGGGCCGGCGGCGTCAGAAGAAGAGGAACGACTTGCCCGAGCGCACGCGGAAGAAGGCGATGTTCGAGTAGACGCGCCCCGTCCACACCGGGACGTAGGCGGCCTCGTCGCCCAGGGCCTTGACCTTGTCGGCGGTGAGCTCGGGGGAGAGGATCACGCGGGCGGAGTCCTGGGTGACCTCGTAGGTGACGACGAAGAAGTGGTCGCCCGGGGGCAGCCACTGGCGGGCCGGCGCGAACTCGAAGCGTCGTCCGATGAAGCCCGCCGGGGGCAGGGTGATGTGGTGGTAGAGGTTGAAGCGCTTCTCGGGCGGCACGGCGAACCTCTGGCTGGTGTAGTGGGCCCGGCCCGTGTAGACGTCGTAGGCGTAGAACTTGAAGAGCCATTCGGCAGTCTCGCCTTGCGGGTTGGTGGCCACCGGCTCGAAGTAGACGGTGAGGTCGCGCGGCTTGTGGCCCCAGCCGCGCCGCAGGCCGGTCGCGTTCACGAGCTCCACGTCCAGAGCGATCGGCTCGTCCATCGTGTAGACGGGCTTGTCCGTCCGGGCGACGAGGCGCAGGCCCTCGTGGGGCTGCGAGAGGCGGGCCGAGAGATCGCGGAGTTTCTCCTCGCGCGAGGCCTGCTTGGCCGCCCGGTCGTCGTCGCCCACGATGTCGAGCCCGAACCAGCCCAGGAAGAAGTCGGGGATGTCCTTATAGTTGATGTTCCCGGTCACGCCGAGGAAGCCCAGGTGCAGGTAGTGGGTGCACTGCGGGCGGTAGACGGGCTTCCCCTCGGCGTCGGTGTTGAGGCCCAGGAGGCCGATCTTGTAGTCGCCGCCTGTCTCGCCGCCCTCGTCGTTGGGGTTGCCCCAGGTCACTTTCTCGTGGCCGGCGACGATCAGGCCCAAGGCGTCCTGGTGGTGCTCCACGATCCCGAACTTGCCGCCGCCGATCCCCGCGTAGTAGCCGTCCACCTTGGCCCCGCCGACGGGCACCGTGAAGGGGCAGTTGGCGTAGAGGCCGAACTGCGGCTTGAGTGAGAACGTGAGGCCGATGTCGAACATGTCCAGGGCGTCCTGGCCGCGGTTGCGCAGGTATGTGAGGGCGCACCCCTGCGTGGCGGCGGCGGCCGCCAGGAGGCCCAGTGCCCCCAGGGCTCGGCGTACTGTTGTGGGAAACCGCATGCGTCCTGCCTCGAAGGGGGCCGCGGGCCGTCGCCCGGCCACGTGGCCCGTATCCTCCAGGGTAGACTCCCGGGCGTCGAAAGTCAACCGCCTGGGTGTTCGGCCAGCGGTCAGCGGCTCTCCACGGCGCCGAGGTCGGCGGCCGCGCCCACGTAGCGGGCGTTGCCGTAGTGGTCCTTCGCGATGTAGGGGATTCGTCCCGTCGCGGCGTCGCGTGCAGGGCTTCGCTCGCCGGGGGCGAAGGTCTCAGTGTCCACCAGTCCCGCCTCGGCCCAGGTGCGGCACACGAGGTTGTTCTCGACCACGAGGCCCTTCTGCGGGCCTGCGCCCAAGTGGTAGACGTAGTCGCGCTTCGGGTCGAACGGCGCGTCGGCTTCCGGCTCGATGACGAGGTTGTGCTTGACCGTGACATTGGGGCCATAGATGTCCGCGAGCACGCCGCAATAGGGGTCGCCGCTGTCGGCGGCCCGCCGCGACCGGTAAAGGGTGTTGAAGCAGACCTCCGAGGCCGCGTGCGAGAAGTAACCGCGCGAGGCATCAATGTCGGCCTGCTTCACGCGGTTGTGCTCGTACATGGGGTACTTGCGCTTCTCCCAACTGATGTTGTTGTAGAAGCGGCACACGGCCTCGGGGCCGTCGTAGCCCAGGGCGTTGAGCTTCATGGGGAACATCCGCACGTCGTTGGCCCACTGGCGGGTGAAGCGGTTGCCGGAGACGGTGAAGGTGCCCGAGCCGCCGATGCAGATGTTGTGGCCGATGGGCGAACGGGCCATGCCCATGTCGCTGAAGGAGCAGCCGTGGACGCGCAGGTTGAAGCACTTGTCGAGGGCGATGGCGCCGAACGCCTGCTCGGCATTGTCGAACCGGCGGAAGGTGCAGCCCACGATCTCGAAGTCGAGGGCGACCGACCGCATCGCCGCGATATTGTAATCGGTGTTCGTGATCGCGTGGCCGTTCACCTTGCCGTCAACCGTCACGTTCTCCCACCTGAAGTCGTGGAACGTGCTCTCGCGCGTGCCGTCGAAGACCTTCCTCGGGTCGTAGACGTGGAAGCAATAGCCCGAGGCATCCTTGATGACGAAGTCCTTGAAGGTAACGTGATGGCTGTTGCCCGCGATTCGCATGCAGGTGCTGTTGTAGCCGATGTAGCGGAAGCCCTCGAAGCGCACGTGGGCGAGGTTGGCGAAGTCGTTGGGCTGCGGCGTGGCCGTGGTGAAGTGGGCCTCGGGGTCGCACGTCACCGTGATGGGGGCCTCGGCCGTGCCGGTGAGATTGCCAAGCGCGAGGCCGCTGTACCTGCCGGCGGCAATGTAGAGCGTGTCGCCCGGCCGCAGCTTCAGCGTCGCCTGCGCGTCAGGGTAACTCAAGTGCCCCGAGCCGGCGCCGATGGTGACGCGCCGGGGGGTGGCCGCCCCGCCCTCGCTTGGCACGAAGAGAAATGGCACAAGCGCGGCCAGCAAAATACAGCCCGGAGCTCTTGCTGTCATGCCCGCTCTCCGCTGTGGGGTCTCACACTCGCAACTGCGTGTATTATACGCACTTGGCGCCGGCTCACAACGCACCTTGACGCGATGGCCCGAGAGAGCATAATGTCCGTGGCCGTCCGTGTATATCCGTGCCATGCCGGCGAGGGCCATTCATGGTGACGCGGTTCTGCTCCATCGTGCTGGCGATGGCCACGGTGCCCGCCTGGGCCGAGGTCGTCGGCTGGCGCTCGGCCAACGCCACCTACCCCGACGCCGCGCCGCCGCTGGAGTGGGGCGCCGAAGGAAAGCCGAGCATTCGCTGGAAGACCCAGGTGGGCAGGAGCTACTCGTCGCCCATCGTAGTCGGCGGCAAGGTGTTCGTCACCGCCGAGCCCGACTGGCTCGTTTGCCTGGACGCGGCGAGTGGGCGGGTGCTGTGGAAGGCGTCGAACGGCTTCGGCGACCTGCCCGCTGGGCTCCAGGCCAAGGAGCGGCGGATAAAGACCAACGCCGGCAACACGGCGGCCACGCCCACGAGCGACGGCGAGCGGGTGTGGGCCGTGTTCGCCAGCGGCATCGTGGCCTGCTACGACGCGAACGGCCAGCGCCAGTGGATGCAGCACTTCGACCTGCCGCAGGAGCTGGAGTTCGCCCGCAGCGCCTCGCCCGTCCTCGCGGGCGAACGGCTGCTCGTGATGATCGGCCACCTGTTTGCCCTCGAGGCGAAGACGGGCAGGCTGCTCTGGAAGGCCGAGGACGTGAAGGAAACGTACGGCTCGCCAGCCGTGGCGGATGTGGGCGGGGGCTCTGTCCCCCGCGCAAAGGAGTGGGAGAAGACGCGGGGCGCGGAGGCCCCGCCCACAGCACGGAAGGTTGGCGATGCCGAGGTCGCCATCACATCCAGCGGCTACGCCGTGCGCCTGGCCGACGGCAAGGCGCTGGCGAGCGAGCTCGGCGAGCTGAAGTACGCCACGCCACTCGTGCACGCGGGCGCGGTGTACTTCGTGGGCTACAACTCGCGCGCCCTGCACCTCTCGGGCGTGGCGGGCGACAAGCTCGAGGCCAAGGAGCTGTGGACGGCCGAGCTGGAGGGCGATTTCTTCTCGTCGCCCCTCCTGCACGACGGGCTGCTCTACACGGTGAACGACTTCGGCACGCTCTACGTGCTCGATGCGAAGACGGGCAAGACCGTGGCCGAGCGAGAGCTGGACATTCCGAACGCGAGCGGCAAGCCTGGCGTGCTGCCCGCTCATATCTACCCCAGCATCGTGCTCGCGGGCAAGCACCTGTTCGTCTTCAACGATGTTGGCACGTGCCTCATCCTTGCGCCTGGCCGCGACCCGAAGCCGGTGGGCCGCAACTCGCTGCCCGAGGGCGCCCCCGGCACGCCCGTGTTCGCCGGCAAACACATCTTCGTCCGAGGCGGGGAGAACCTCTACTGCATCGGTGAGTAAGGAGCAACGAACTTGAGGCCGTTTGCCACCACGCTCGCCCTCGCCTGTGCGTCCGCAAGTGTCCTTGCGGACGCAATCCCCCCCGACAAGGTGCCGGCGTTCGCCATCCCGAGAATGTCGAAGCCGCCGACGCTCGACGGCAAGATTGACGCCGACGAGTGGCGCGAAGCGGTGGCTGTCAGCGGCGTGGTGAATCAGGCCGACAACCTGCTCGTGCCGCGTCCGACCCTCTTCTTCCTGGCCTGGGACCCCGGCCACCTGTACCTTGCCTGCCGCACCTGGGTGATGCCCGGCTACAAGCCGCGCGTGGGCGGACGCGAGCCCGGCGCCGCCAACGCCGGCGACGATGGCCTGGAACTCCACTTCAAGCCGATGGGCAAGAACGTCCCCACCGGCCGCACCGACAGCTCCTACAAGTTCTTCATCAACTGCCTGGGCTTCCCGGGCGAGACCGTGCGGGTGGCCGTGGGCCAGATGTTCCGCAACTGGCTGCCCGACTTCAAGGTCGCCACGCGCCTCACCGAGCCCGGCTCCGCGCCGAACGGCGGCCGCTGGTGGGAGTGCGAGGTCGCGGCCACGCCCAGCGACTTCGAGCTCAGCGGCCCCCACCAGGCGGGCGACACGTGGCGCCTGATGCTCGGCTTCAACCACATGCCCATCTGGCTCCAGGCTCGTATCCCCACAGCCACCAGCTACTTCGACCCCAGCGGCTACTGCCTCGGCACCCTGGTCGAGAACACCGCCGCCGTGCAACTGTTGATGGATACCTTCCCCGGCCCCTGCGACGGCACGGCGGCCGCCACCTTCCGCGCCTTCAACCCCACCCCCAACCCCGCCAAACTGTCCATCCTTGTCCATTATGTCCATCAATCCGACCTCCTGAAGCGCGAACAGGCGCTCGAAGTGCCGCCGCGGGCCTCCGCCGAATGGAAGCTCAACGAGAAGCTCCCCCGCGCCATCGGAAAGGACGCGGCGAGCATCGAGTACCGCGTGGCCGACGGCGGCCGCGAACTCCTCCGCTACTTCGCCTTCTTCAAAGTCGGCTACGACGAGGCCCTCGTCAAGCACACGCTGCCCAAGGACGCCTTCCCCTTCGCCGCCACGTTCAACCCCATTCGCTCGACCCTCCTCGTCAGCGGCGACGCCTACTACCTCGATGCGCCCGAGGCGGCGAAGGCCCTCCGCTACCGCGTGGTGCGCGAGGGCGCCTCGAAGCCCCTCGCCGAAGGCACCATCGAGAAGCCCATCACCCACTACTTCCGCGACCTCATCCAGCTCCCCAGCCTGCGCGAAGGCAAGCACACCGTCGAGGCTTCGCTCCTGCTCAACGACGGCAAAGCCGCCGGGCCTGTCGCCACGACATTCGAGAAGCTCGACGAGGCCAAGGCATTCCCCGAATGGTGGCAGAAGGGCCTCGGCGACGCTGAACGCGTTATCCCGCCCTTCGTCCCGATGACGAAGGAGCGGGACAAGGTGACGGCCTGGGGCCGTGCCTATCGCCTCAACGCCCTCGGCCTGCCCGCGAGCATCGAATCGCAAGGCAAGGAACTCCTCGCCGCTCCCGCCCGAATCGTCGTGACCGTGAACGGCCGGGACGAGGCGATCAGCCTGCGGGGCAGGCCCAGCTTCACCGAGAGCCGCGACTGGCGGATGAGCTTCAAGGGCAACGCAAGCGGCGGCAGCCTCGATTTCACCACCAACGGCTTTGTCGAGCAGGATGGCCTGGCCTATGTCGAACTGACCTACGCGCCGCGGAAGGGCAAGGCCACGATTGACGCCCTCCGCATCGAGTTCCCCCTTCTCACGGACGAAGCAGAGTGTCTGCTCTGTCTGGGAACTGGTGGGAACTTCTCGGCCCGCACTACCATGCTCGTTCCCGACAAGCAGGGCCCGATCTGGTCCACGCTCGACACGGGCAGGACCGGCTCTGCAATGTCCATCGGCTCCTTCTACCCCTGCGTCTGGCTCGGCAGCGAGCGCCGTGGCCTCCTCTGGTGGGGCGACAGCGACCGCGGCTGGGTGCCCGACAACGATGTGCCCGCCCACGACGTGGTGCGGAAGGGCAACGAACTGGTCCTCCGAAACCACATCATCGGCAAGCCGTTCACCCTCGATGCGCCCCGCACCCTCGCGTTCGCCTACATCGCCTCGCCCTTCCGCCCGCTCGTAAAGAACTGGCGGTGGGCCGTCCACTCCACCGACGGCACCTTCTCCGGCGGCGAATCGTGGGGCTTCAAGTGGCGCAAAGACCCCAAGACCGGCAAGGTCATCGAGGGCTGGAACTGGCTCACCCCGCCTTCCACCGACCCCGCCGAATGGAGCGCCATCTGGGCCGAATACAAGGCGAAGTCGGACGAGAAACTCCGCCGCGAGCAGCCCTTCGACCCCGCGCAGGCCCGCAACTGGATGTTCGCCCACACCTCGCTGCCGCTGGTCGGCTACGGCTGGAAGTCGCCCGACGAGCGCGTCACCCGCTACTTCGCCCCCGCCGAATGGGGCGAGAGCGAATGCTACACCGACAGCAACATTGACTACTACCTCTACCTCGCAGATAGGGCCTTCCGCGAGGGCGGCCTGAGGACGATCTACTGGGACATCTTCTTCCCCATCCTCCACCATTCGGTGCAGAACGGCGTGGCCTACACGCTGCCCGACGGGCGGATTCAGCCCGGCTACACGGGCCTCAACGTCCGCCGCTTCATGATGCGCATGTACGCCCTCATGCACGACCGCGGCCTCACCCCCGGCTCCCAGGTCTCCCACGCCACCAACGACTACCTCCTCGTCGCCGCCCCCTGGATGGATGCCATCCTGGACGGCGAGTACCACCAGCTTACCGACGCCTCGACGATGGACTGGGTGGACGGCTATCCGATTGACCGCATGCGCGTGCTCTCGTGCGTCCACAACTGGGGCGTCGTCATCAGTTGGATGAACCTCATCCAGGTCACCGACAAGGCCCGCGCCGCCCGCATCCATCGCGGCATCCAGGACTACCTGCGCCTCTACGACTCCTGGCGCGGCCCCGTGAACACCCTGAAGCAGCCCGTCCTCGAATGGGGCATCCTCGACGCCGAATACGTCCCCTTCTGGCGGAACCCCTTCGCCGCCTGCGAGGACAAGGACGTGTTGGTCTCCGCCTGGCGCCTGCCCGACCGCATCCTCCTCGCCATCTTCAACAACCACAACAAGGCAGGGAAAGACGCAGCGATCAAGGTGGACATCGAGAAGCTGGGCCTCGTGCCCAGACTCCCCTGGCAGGAGTTCATCCGCGTGACCGACGTGGACAAGGGCGAGGGCGAGCTGCCCTGCCAGTTCGACTTCTACGCCCGCGCCCTCAAGGTGCCGGCCCTCGCGCCCCACACGGGGCGGTTGATCAGCATCCGACGCTACTGAGGCAAACCTCCCGCAGGTTGCGAACCTGCGGGAGGTTAGACCTGGAGACCCCCGCGTGAAAGCCTTCATCAGCGCGTGCCTGTGCCTTGCATCTATGGTCGTGGCGGCGGCCGAGGAGGCCGCGGAGAAGCTCGAACTCAGGACGCCCCAGGGCGTCGTCTACACGATCACCGCCGATGGGCTTTCCTCGATTCGCCTCGGCGGGCGCGAGGTCGCGCGCGGCAGTTGGCGGGCCGATAGCGGCGACTGGATTCTCAACACCGGCTCGGGCAAGATCGACGCCACGGATGTTCAGAAGAAGTCCGTTCGGGCCGACGAGGGCATTGCCTGCGTGGACCACGTGCACAAAGACATCGAGGTCCGGTACCTCTACGCCCTCTTCGGCGAAGACCTGGCGGTGCAGGCGCTTGTGCGCAACCGCCACGACACGCAGCCCCTCGGCGCCGTGTGGTTCCGCGGCCTGACGTTCGACTTCGGCAAGGTGCCCACGGGCCTGATGTTCCACCAGCACGGCAGCTACCTGCGCGCCCACGGCGTGGGCCTGTGCCATCCCAGCTTCGCATCACGCATCGGCGGCAGCTACGCGGTGGGCGAGGGCTTCGGCGTCGGCCTCTCCCCCGCCGGGCCGCAGCTCGAACGCACGCTGCTCTGGTGGGACTTCACGGACTGGCGCGAGGGTCAGCGCGAGAAGCTGCCGACGCGGGCTCTTAACTACCTCGTCGCCGAGCCGATCCCGCGAAAGGGCATGCGCCTCTTCGAAATGACCCTCCGCGTCAGCGCCAACGCCGACTGGCGGCACCTGCTCGATCCCTACAAGCGCCACTTCACGGCCCTGTGCGGCGAGGTGCAGTACAAGGCCGACCACCGCGTATTCGCCCAGGCCTGCGTGAACGGCGCGCCAAGCTTCATCAAGCCCGATAACCCCTACGGTTTCCACAGCGGCTTCCGCCGCCTCGACCTGCCCGAGGGCGCCAAGGCATTCTGCGACACCCTCATCACCGGCCTCGCCGCCGCCCGCGGCCAGGGCGTCCTCATCTGGGGCCAGGGCGGCGAAAACCCGCGCGGGGCCATGTACCGCCCCGACTTCGACATCCTGCCGCCCGAGGTCGAGGCTAACTGGCCGACCCTCGCCGCCCGCTTCAAGGAGGCGGGCTTCCGCCTTGGCGTCTGCGCCCGCCCCGGCGAAATCGCCTACCAGGCGACCTGGAAGCAGGACGCCACTCTCCGCATCAACCCCGACGACCCGGCCCACATCCAGATGATGGTCAGGCGGTTCAAGAACATGACCGACAAGGGCTGCACGGCATTCTACCTCGACACCTTCGGCTCGTCGCTCGACGACGTGAAGGCGATGGTGGCGTATCGCAAAGCCCTCGGCCCCGACGTGGCGACCTACGTCGAGCACGCCTGCGACGCCGTCCTGCCCCACTCGGGCGTCTACACCGAGCTGCACTTCGACAAGAAGGCCAACGCCTACGTCCTGGCGTTCATGAGCGTCCACACCTGGGAGATCTTCCGCTGGCTCGTCCCCGGCGTCACCTGCGTCGTCCGCTCCCACGTCGAGCCGAAGGACGTGCCCGAGGGCATCGAGAAGCCCTTCCCCTTCATGTTCCGCCACCACCTCACGCCCCTGGTCGCCGACTGGCTCGTCAAGGGCCACGCCGCCGAGCTGAAGCCCCTCGCCGACGAGTACCTCGACGACAAGGGGCAGTGGAAGAAGTAGGCGCTCCCCGCCTCCCGAAGGTTCCAATACCTTCGGGAGGTTAGAGCACCCCGCGGCGCGCCACGTGACATGAGGCAGTACTATATCGGGGGGAGCTTCCGCTTGGGGGCATCGTTTTCGGCGGGGACGGTCTCGACGAATCTCCTGAGCGCATCGAGCCTGCGAAGCTCATCCAGCAGTGTCTTGACTTGTTCCTGAATCTTCGCGCTCTGCGGCGGGCCGCGCGTGCCTGTAGCGACAAGCGTCCCGCCTATAGAGCCGCAGGGCAGACCGCAAGTGGGACGCTTGCGGCTACTTGGCGTCTGTGTACGGATTCAGCCCGAACCAGCGGCGGCTGCCCGAGCCGTTCGAGCGGACGCCGAAGGTGCAGGGCTTGCCGGGGGCCAAGAGGTCGGCGGCGAGGGCGACGTAGAAGAGGCCGATGCCGTCCTGCGGCATCGGGCGCAGGGGGACGAAGTGGAGGGCGACCCGCTTGTCGGCACTCTTCCACACCGAGCGGTCCTGCGTCACGTCGAAGGCCAGGGCCTCCTTGCCGTTGACGAGGAGGGTGAAGCCCTTGGTCCGCGGCTGGTCAACCCAGCCGATGCCGCCGGCGAAGACGAATGTGGCCGTCGCCCCCCGCCAGTCGGCGGGCAGGGGCGCGGTCTCCCATTCGACGATGTGGCCGGGAGCGGTCTGGCGGCAGATGTGATAGGTCGCGTTGTCCTCGCGGACGCTCACCCACTTGTCGGTCTCGCCCTCGTTCTTCACGAGGCGCTGGAAGCCCGATATGAAGGGGCCTTCGGGCGGCTCCATCGCGGCGACCCGCTGGCGGAGGAACTCGATGGGCAACTCCCCCCTTGGGCCTCGGCAGCGTGCCCGCGTGCTCCACCATCCGCGCCAGAAGCCACTCCATTTCTGGGGGCCTATCCGCTGTGGGCGGGACGTCTCTGTCCCGCGACCCGCGGGGCGCGGAGGCCCCGCCCACAATCGGGGACAGGTTCAGGCCGCTGACGATGAGGGTGCCCTTGCCAACACGAGCCTGGAAGAGGAGGGCCTTGCTGCGGCAGAGGCGGTGGACCTCGATGGCGCGCACCAGCACCTCGGGCTGAGAGGGCAGGCTGTCGAGGATGACCGCCTGTGAGCCTTCGACGACTCGGTGCCAGCCGATGTCGCACCAGCCGTCGGGCGCCATCTCGCGGGTGATGGGGTTGTCGTAGACCACGGTGCCCACGTTGCTGTCGCCCGGCCCGCCGAGCCACCAGCCGGTCTTGAAGCGGTTGCGCTCGGTCGGGAAGAAGCCCTGGGGCGAGAGCATCACCAGGCAGGCTCCCTCGGCCACCGCGTCGAGCACCTGCTTCGTCGGCTGGTTCATGACGTAGACCGCATCGGCGGGCAGCTTCTCGCTCCCTGGCAGCGGCTTCATCCTAAGCCACTCCAGCGCCCGCGCCAGCTCCGGCCCAGCGAAAAGCGGCACCTTGAGCTTGGGGGCAGGTGCTTCACTCGGGTAGACCCACGCGGTCCATTCGTTCCTGGCCTTCACCTCGCCGGCCGCCATCTCGGCCTCGATGGTGAGCAACTGCGGCGCCGGCGCGTCGGGCAGGCTGAGTGTGCTGGCCGCAACCTGCTCCACGGTTCCCTGCTTCACCTCGTCGGTGATGTTCGTAGTGCGGCCTTCAGGCCGTATCCGAGGGCTACGGGCTGAAGCCCGCACTGCGAACTGGGCGCCGGCAAGCGCCTGTTCCGAGTAATTTGAGGCCGAGAGCTTCAGGTCGAGCGCCTGGCCTCCGCGGCAGACCGGCGGAAGGCCGTCGAGAAGGAGGACCACATCGCCGACGAAGGGGCGGACGCGCTCGGGGGGAATCTCGGCCTTGGGGCGGAAGTAGGCGTCCACGATGCCGTTCGAGCCGGTCCAGTAGTCCTGGAACAGCCACCACTGGTGTCCGCTGGCGAAGGGGTTCTTCCGCAGGTCCTCGATGTTGAGCTTGTGGCAGAGGAGGTAGAGGCGCTCGGAGTTCCGCGCCCAGAGCTCCGCCTCGCCGAGGAGGCCGAGCTTCTGCATCTTCTCGCGGGCGGGCGTGAGCCAGAAGGGCTTGAAGTTGTGCTGGAACGCCTCGATCTGATCGAGGCGCGGGAAGGTGATGAAGTTGCCCATCTCGTGGGAGATGACGGGCTTCTTTGGCTCGGGGAAATGGTGGCGCTTGGGCTGCTCAAGGGGCGTGTGGCGGAGGTCGAACATGTAAACGAAGAAGTCGAGGGTCGGGCGGTCGCGCTTGCCGTCGAGCCAGCCGCCGCCGCTGATGCCGTTGCTGTCTATCACCGGCCGCGTGGGGTCGAGTTCCTTGGCGATGCGATAGAGTTCGGGCGCCAGCGGCACACCGTCCCACATCTCGTTGCCCATGCACCAGTCGAGGATGCAGGGGTGGTTGCGGAAGCGCCTGATCACCGCCGCCCACTCCTGCTTGTAGAGTTCCAGGGCGGGGCCTTTGGCCCGCTGGTAGTAGTTGAGATAGGCGATGGGCAACTCGGGCGAGATGAGCATGCCGACCTCGTCGGCGGCATCGTAGTACTCGGGCGGCAGGAAGTGGCTGTGGTGGCGGACGTAGTTGAAGCCGTAGCTCTTGATGAGCCGCAGGCGTTTGAGGTAGACCGCCTTGTCGGACGGCGCGGCCATCGTTTCGGGGTAGACCGCGTCGTCGCCGTAGCCGTGGAGGAAGAGCCGCTTGCCGTTGAGCAGGATGTGCGGCTCCTTGATCTCGATGACGCGGAGGCCAAAGCGCGTCTCGACGCTGTCGAGCACTTCGTCGCCGCGAACGAGCGACAGGCGGGCGGTGTAGAGGTCGGGGTGGTTCGGCGACCAGAGCCTGGCTGCCGGAATCTCCGCCCGGATGCTGATCATCTCCCTGGCCTCAGCTTCGGCCCGGGCTGCCACCCGTCCATCCGCGTCCACAATGTCCATCTTCAGCTTCGCCCCCTCGGCCTTGCCATTGAGCCTGGCCGACACGAGGCAGGCCGGGGGGTCGAGCTTCGGCTGCACGAAGAGGTCGCTGAGCCAGGCCTCGCCGCGGGCCTCGATGGCCACGTGGCCCCAGATGCCGCCCCAGGCGGTGAACATCTCGTCAATAATGTCGAAGCAACCGGCCAGCGTGTCAACGTCCCACCGCTGCTTGGAGTCCACGCAGATGGCGAGGGTAGCGGTCTCGCCGGCCTGCGCGAACTCGTTGATCGGATGCTCGATGGGCGAGAGGTAGCCGATGTGCTCGCCGAGGCAGGTGCCGTTCACCCAGACCTTGGCGTAGCGATGGACTCCGCCGATGATGAGGAAGAGGCGCTTGCCCTTCCATCCGGCGGGGATAGTGACTTGGCGGCGGTACCAGGCTTTGCCGACGAAGTTGTGCCGCAGCTTCGACGTTTCGGGGCCGAAGCCCTGGGCGTCCCACGCCCCAGGCACCTGAATTGTCGTGTCGAGAGGCGCCTGGGCGGCGAACCACTGCTCCCTCTCGCCCTCCTCTTTGGGGTCAAGCCTGAACTGCCAGGCGCCGTCGAGGGCGATGGTCGGCCGCTCCGCGGCGAGTGCCGCGGCAGCCAGGGAGAGCAGAAGCGGGAGTCCAGGGGCCAGCTTCTGCACGGCAGATTCCCTCAACGCTTCTTGAGGGTGAAGGAGAACCCCTGGCCGCCCACGGAGGTGAACAGCGTCTCCAGGTTGGGGTCGGTGGTGACGGCCTTGAGGAAGTCCTGCATGTCGCCGCTCTGGGAGTTCGTGTTGTGGGCGAGGATGAGGCCGCCGGGACGCACGAGGGGGAGCAACTTGGTCAGGTAGTCGGCGTAGCCGGGCTTGTCGGCGTCGAGAAACACGAGGTCAATGGGGCCCTTCAGTTCGGCCACCTTCTCGTGCGCGTCGCCTTCGACGAGGGTGACGAGTTCCTCGACGCCGGCCCGCTTGAAGTTCTCGCGGGCGAGGTTGGCGCGGGTGGCGTCAATCTCGTGGGTCGTGAGCTTGCCGCCGGTCGTGCGCAGCGCGAGGCAGAACCAGATGCCCGAGTAGCCGTTCGACGTGCCGATCTCGACGACGTGTTTGGCGCCGAGCGCCTCGGTGAGCAGGCGGAGCAGGCGCCCGTCCTCCGGCGGCACGTTCATCATGCCGCGGGACTGGTTCTGGCGCAGGTCGGCCAGGACGTCGAGGATCTTCTTCTCCGCATCGTCCTTCGGGAGGGGGGCGGCGGCCGTGGGCGCGATGCGGGGCGGGCGGGCCGGCCCCTTGCTGCCCGGCCCTTCGGCGCAGAGCGCCGTGCCGCCGACCCAAAGACTCGCCGCCAACGCCGCTGCCAGCCATCTGGTCATTGTGGCTCCTTTCCGTCAGTAGGTTCCGCCTGCCGTCACCGCGCGGTCTCGCGCCGGAGCACCTCTGCGAGTTGCTCCCGGAGGCGGGGGAGTTTCGTGCGCACCACGTTCCAAACGATATCATAGTCCACGCCGAAGTAGGCGTGGATCAAGCGGTCGCGCATACCCGCCATGGCCCGCCAGTCAACGTCGGGGTATCGCTCACGCCATGCCGCCGGCACCCGCTTCGACGCCTCGCCAATGATCTCAATGCTCCGCACGAACGCGCGCGTGAGAGTCGCATCGGCCTTGAAGCGCGCCTTGGTCAGCCCGCGGCTCGCGTCCAGCAGGTACTGAGTCTCGGCAAGGATGTGCCGCACATGCTCAAGCGGCGAGGGAGACATACTCCACTTCCTGGAGGATGCGGGGCCTGAGGAAGGGGCTCAGCGATTCCGGGGTCACCAACTCGACCCTGCGCCGGAGAATCTCCTCGAGGAACGAGGCGAGGGCCAGGAAATTGTCGAGAGTCTTCTGCCGCGGCTCGAATTCGACCAGGATATCCACGTCGCTGTGCCGCCGCGCCTCGCCACGCACGAAGGACCCGAACAGGCCAATCCGCCGCGCGCCCAGAGCGGCGATGCGCGCCCTGTGTGTGTGCAGCAACCGCATGATGGCGCGCTTGCTCTTCACGGGAGTGGCCATGGCAGCCTCCTGTTCTCAGATCACGATACCGGCCGGGAGCGCGGCTGTCAAGGGAGCGATCCGCATCCCGCCGACGCGCAGGGGCGCAGGACCGCGCCAACGCAAAGGGGCCGCTGCCTCGGGCAGCGGCCCCTCGCGGTGCGTTCACAGGCGGGCCGTGTGCGCGACGGTCACTTCTTCTCGGCTTCGGGCTTGGCTTCGGCCTTGGGCGCCCGGGCCGGCACCTTGCCGACGGGCGGCAGGGGCATCCGGCCCCGGCCGAAGAAGCTCGACACCGACGCCGGCGCGGTCGCGCCCGGGTCCTTCTTGTCGGTCAGGCCAAACATGTCCTCGCGCAGCGCCACGGCCTGGGCCGAGGCCTGGTGCTCGGATTCCCAGGGCCAGAGGCCGAAGCGCAGGCCGTCGTCCTGAGCAGGGTCCAGGCCCAGGAAGCCGGCGGCGAGGTCGAGGGGTTGGAGGTAGTTAATGTTCCCGACGAAGCCCACCCAACCTAGGTGGAGGTAGTGTATTCATGAGGGCTTCCAGCCGGGATTGCCCAGGGGCCCCATGAGCAGGCCGGCAATGCCCGTGCCTTGCGCGTTCACCGTGTTGAGGTCGTGCTTATCGAAGTCGCCGAAGGCCAGCTCTTCGTAGCACCACACGATGGCGCCCACGTCGGCCGTGTAGAAGCGGGTGTAGCCGATGTTGCCGCCGCCGATGCCGGCGAAGTAGCCGTCCACCATGCCGAACCCGCCGCCGCCCATCGAGACGCCGTTGGCGTAGAGGCAGAACTGCGGCTTCGTCGAGATCGAGAAGCCCACGTCCACGATGTCCAGCATGTCGGTGGCGCGATCGGTGAGGTAGTTGCCGATCGCCTCGCCGACGCCGCCGGCGTTGAGCAGGCGCTTCGAGCAGCCGGGCGTGGCCGCAAGGGCCAGCGCCAGCAACAACAGCCCGCTTCTGCGTAACACAAGGCCGCGCATACACGTCTCCTTTCCACTCCGGGGCCACGGGGACCAGACCGGGGAATCCGCCCTCCTATGGTGCGCACAACGCCACGCGTTGTCAAGGGGGATGGGGCAAACCCTGCCTCGAAGGCGCGGGCGCCGAGGAGGCCGGAAAAGCAACGCGGCACAAGCCGATGGGGCCTGTGCCGCGTCTTGGACTGCATCGGAAACCACCCGAGTCGCAGACCGCTGCCTAAGGGATCCGCTCCGTGAGCCGCTCAGCGGTTCGCGGTGTGGCGGGTTTGGCGGGGGTCTTCGCTTCGGGGGGCGGCTTTGGGGCATCCTTTGGGGCCGCCTTGGGGGTTTCCTTCGGGGCGGCCTTGGGGGTGTCCTTTGGAGCGTTCTTGGGCGCGTCCGCCCCTGCCACGGGGCTGGCGGGGAACACTTTGCCCGTGGGGAGGGGCCACCCTTCGATCTGCCACGGCCAGTAGCCGTACTTGTGGCCATCGTCACCTGCCGGGTCCAGGCCCATGAAGCCTGCACCGAAGTCCAGCATCTGTACCCAGGAGGCATTCAGCACAACGCCCACGCGCCATGCGTGGAAGTACTTCGTTCAGGTGGGCCTCCCGGCGGGTCGGGCGTCGTAGGGCGGGGTGAAGAAGCCCAGGATGCCGACGCCCTGGCAGTTCATCCGGTCGTCGGGCGTGTCGGGGTCGAACTCCGGGAAGTCCCAGATCGAGTTGCCCCAGGCGACTTCTTCGCGGCCGATGAGGCCGAGGCCCCAGTGGCGGTAGTGGATCCTCATGGCCCCGAAGTCGCCGCCGCCCAGGCCGAAGAACGTGCCGTCCACTTCGCCGTAGCCGAAGGGGACGGCCGACATGAAGGCCGCGTAGAAGCAGCCTTGCGCCCGGTCGCTGATGGTGATGCCGATGTCGGCGCACTCCATCGCGTCCTTGGCGCGGTTCCGCAGGAAGCCCGCGACCCCGCCCTGCCAGTTCGTGCAGCCTTGGGCGGCCAGCAGCACGACGGCGAGGGCGAGCCCCGGGCCTGCTCTGCCCACTGCCCTGATCATACCCGTCTCCTAAACAAGTGCCCCGCGAGGTCCCCGCGCCCGCGAGGGAACGCCTCCGCTCTTCGGCCTCTCCCTCGGGCGCCCGACGGTGTGCCGCTTGCGGCGTGTCCGGCGCCCCGGGGCCTCTGCTTCGGGGAACGAGAGAGGCCAACCACGGGGAGTTGCCGGTATTCTACGGGAAAAGCGCACTGACCGCAAGCGATTCTTTTCAGCCGCTCGCGCTGCCGCGCCCCTTGGGTCAAAGGGGCCGGGCGCCCGTCAGGCCGCCCCTGCACGGGGACCCGCGGGGTCGGGCCGTTCCGCCAGGATCGCGGCGATGGGCCGGAGCGCGGGCACGTGTTCGCAGGTGACCACGAGCGCGACCGAGAGCGGCGTGCCGAGCACCACTCCCGCCATGCCCAGCAGCCAGCCCCACAGGATCACGCTCGCGAGGAGGAAAAGGGCCGAGATGCGCAGGGCGTTCCGCATGGCCAGGGGGTCCAGCACGTAGGCGTTGATGCACTGCACCCCGACCAGCACGATGGTGGCGATGACGACCGGCGCGCGACTCTCGAACTGGATGAAGGCCAGCAGGATGGGCGGCGCGACGGCCAGCGGCTGGCCGACATAGGGGATGAAGTTCAGCGCCAACGCCAGAAAGCCCCAGAAGAGGGCGAAGTCTATGCCGATGGCGTAGCAGGCGATCCCCACGGCCACGCCCACCACCACGCTGATCCAGGTCTTCGTCCACACGAACACGGCCACCCGGCGGCTCACGGCGTTCAGGGTGGCGATGCAGGCCTGGCCCTTCTCGACGCCGCAGGCCCGGAGAATGCGCCCTCGGAGCTGTCGCACCTCCGAAAGGGCGAACACCGTGAGCAGCATCGTGGTGAGCAGGCCGCCCAGGAACTGACCTACCGAGGTCAAGCCGCGCCCCACGAACTGCGCCAGCTTGCGGGCGTCGTCCTCCGTCGTCACGGCTCCCACGTGGAGGCCGTGCTGGCGCGCGTACTCGAGCAGCGGAGAAGCCACCTGCTCGATCCGATCGCTATACTTGGGCAGATTGCTCACCACACCCCGCACGGCCCCGACGAGGAAGAAACCGGCCACCGTTGCCAGGGCGGTGATGCCCAGGATGATGGCGGCCACGCTCGCCCAGAAGGGCAGCCAGCGGTCGAGCTTCTTGGCCAGCGGATAGATGAGCGCCGTGAGAAACACCGCGAAGAGCATGGGCACGACCACGGAGCGGGTGTGGTAGACGACGATCAGGCAGAGGATCGCCGCGATGATGGCGAGCAGGCTGTTTCGCAGCGTGTCGTGCGAGGAAACGGGCCTGACCGCGCTCGACGGGTCCATGCCTCTCTCCCTGTGTCGCGCACGCTCCCGGCTCACCGCAGGCCGCAGACAGCCGCGACGGGCGACCCCCTACGGTGCCGGCTCGGGCCAGCGCAAGTGGCGGTGAAGGAATCTGAAGGTGCCGACGCCGTGAATTTCGTGCGGGCCGTCGAAGAACTCTATCTCCGTGCGCTCGGGCAACTTGAGGTCGGCGTAGCGGCGGCGGACCTTGGCGTACTCGTAGGCGACCCACTCGTCGGGCGCCACCCCGTCCCTGTGGCCGCGCTCCACCATGAACGGGCGTGGGGCGATGAGGGCGGCCATCTCCGCGTAGTTCGCGGTGTGGCCGAGGTCGAATTCGAACATCTCGTACTCGCCAGTGAACATGTAGCTGTATGAAGCCTCGATGGTTACATTCTTCACCACCCACTCATTGAAATCTGCCGAGCAGATGGAGAGGCAGTAACGGGGCACGAGGGCTGGGACGCGCATCGCCGACTTGCCGCCATAGCTAAGTCCATAGAAGCCAATGCGTTCCGCATCCACGAAGGGCAGCGAGGCGAGCCAGTCAGTGATGACCTCGTGCTGGCGGATGATCAGGCTGAAGAGCGAGCACTTCAGGGGATTGGCCATCCGCTGAAGGACGCGAAAGGCGTTGCCCCCAATGTAGGGGTTCTGGGGGGCGAAGACCACGAAGCCGCGGTCCGCAAGTCGAGCAGCAAACCGGTGATAGCAGTTCTGTGCCCTCGGGTCCGCCACATCCTGTGGGCGGCCCTCCAGGCCGTGCTGGCAGACCACGACTGGACGGCGCTCGCCCGGCTTCAAGTCCTTGGGCAGCAAGAGGATGCCGTAAGCGAAGGCACCAGGCCAGACGTCGAGGACCACCTCGTAGCCGGTCCACTTCGCCTCATCGTAAATCACCCGGCTGCGAGGGTTTGGGGAGGCGGATGGCGACGGAACCTCGCCGATGAGGTCTTTGCGGAACATCTCGCGGTAAGGTTCGATAGACTTCGCGTAAGCATCGACGCTTGAATGGTTTACCTTCGCCCACAACGCCTCGCGGCGGTACTCGGAGAGGCGCATCAGCCGTTGGGTGAAGGCGACGAGCTGGTCGAGTTGGCGCTTCATCCGCGGAGCGGGGTCGAAGCCTCGCCGCAAGTCGGCGGTGGGCTGGCCGCCGGCCCTCACGCCCGCGTCCGCGGCGAGCGCGTTGAGAAAGGCGCTGAGGGTGTCCTCGCGGCCGGGCGGGCCGTCGCCGTCGCCTTTGAGGCTGGAGTTCATCGCACGGGCCCTCTCGAACTCGGCCTTGGTGGACTCGAAGGGCGGGGAGACCAGTTCACCGGGGGTCGAGCCCTGCTTGCCGACGACTGGGCCGCGGCTCGCCTCGACGATGAGCGGCCTTGGGGCGATCAGGCGGGCCAGGCCAGCATCGCCAAACTCGTGCAGTAAACCCCAGACGTTTCGATAGATAGGCTCTTGCCACACCTTCTCGCGGGCCTGGAAGTAGCCGCTCACGACGGCGGCGTGAATGCGTTCATCGAGAGCGGCGGCATAGAGGGCCAGAAGGCCCCCTTCGCCATAGCCGAAGACGCCGATCCTTGCCTGGCCGCCCAAGCGAGCAAACCAGTCCACCGCGGCCAGCACTTTCTGGACCTCGTAGCCGATGATGTGTCGGCCCATCTCGAATGCCTGCCGATAGATCCATTCGCGGTGGGACTGGTCGGTCTTTCGCCCGATGCGCGGGTTGCCCGACCACGTGGTCTGGCGGTCAATGATGGTGGGGATGAGGACGAGGCAGCCGTTCTCAGCAAGGCGGTGGGCGAACTGTGCGCCGGGCGGCAAGCCGGGCACCAGCCCGACCAGCATCTCCGGCGAGCAGTCGGCGTCGGGGATCGCCACCACCTTCGCCATCGGGTCGCCCTTGGGCCGGAGCATAAGCCCTTCCGCATCCACACCTTCCAGCACGGGCCAGCGAACGGCGAAGACCTCGTAACCCCGAGCCTCTGCCACCCTGGCGGGCGTGGCCGTGGTGCCCACGAGCTCGATGCCTTCGAAAGACACGCGCGGGTCCACGGCGCCGATGCAGGTCCTGAGGCGCTCGCGGGCAAGGGCGGATGCCTCTGGCGATGCGGAGTTGCGTTGCCAGAGCTGCGCGCGGCTGGCGGCGGGGTCGTCAATCTGCCGGAGCATGAACTCGCGGAGCCCGGCGACCATCTGGGCGGCGAGGTCCCCCGTCATCTCGAGTGGCCTGGTGCCCGGCAAGGCACGCTGTTCCGACACGGCGAACTCCTCGAATGCGGCGACGAGGACCAGCGAGAGGGAGAGCAGGTGTTTCATGGTTGTCGGAGAACAACTTCTGGTGGCGGAAAGCGACCGATTTCATGCCAGGTCAGCCGCGGCCTCGTGGCAGAAGCGGCCGGCGACCGTAAAGCCTGCCCTCTGGTAGACTTCTGTCCGCTCGGACGCGCAGAAGGCCCGGGCCCGCTCCTTGGCGTTCTGTTTGGCGAGGAGCAGGGCCTCGTGGAGCAGGAGCGCGTCGAGGCCGCTCTTGCGATGCACCTCGTCTACGAAGTGCGGGCCGAGGTGCGGGCAGGGGCCTTCGAGGGTCCAACCCAGGTAGGCGGCGAAGCCGATTATCTGCCGGCGGTGCTCGACCACGAGCGTGGCCTCAGGGCGCAGGTGGCGGACCACGAGGTTCCAGAACTCCTGCGAGTGCTGGCGGGTGTGGCGCGGGTCGTACTGGCGTGCGACAACGAGCGCCTCGTCGGGCCGCGCGGGGCGCAAGAGGAAGCCCTTCTGGCGCGCCTCGGCCTGACGATCGGCAAGCTCCTTAGGCGTGGCCAGTTTCTTCAGCTCGGCCGACAGCTCGGTGCTGGCGACCGCGGTCTGGAACCCTCGCTGCTTCAGCACGTCGAGCAGCTCGGCGTCTTCGGAGACTCGCGGCTCGCTGAGGAGCAAGCCGGCCGTCTCCTTGCGCGCCCGCGTGGCGCCCTCACGGCGCCAGAGGGCCTTGGTCTCATCGAGCAGCACCTCGAGCGCGCGTCGCGCGCCGGGCGCGCTGCCGAAGAGACTCCAGGTTGCCTCAGCGGTTTCCCCGGTCCGCTGGAGGCGGGAGACAAGAAAGGCCACGGGCTCAGGCCCCTCGTAGGCCACGAAGCTCAGCGAGGGGTCGAAGTCGGGCCGCGCCCCCAGGCGCGCCACGTCGTCGGCCTCCACCGCTGCGGGAGGGCTGATGATCCCGCGCCGGAGCACCGTGGCCGTGCTGGTCGCAACAGCCTTGTGCAGGTCCTCAAGCGGGCTGCGATAGAGGTCGCGGATGATCATCCCGGCGTTTCCAATTGCCGATTTCCGATTGCCGATTTGAGACACAGGCCAAGCGACAGGCCGCTGCGCGCACCTTGCATCTGAAATCGCAGATCGCAAATCGCAAATCGGCAATCACTTCTTCAGGCCCCACTTCTTGTTGATCGGGCCTTGGTACTTCTCGACCTTGCAGGCGACCACGTCGTCGTAGGCAATCGCCTTGCCCGCGGCGGCGGATTCGTAGACGGTTTCGCTGAATGCCTTGGCCTTCAGGCCGTCCCAGGCATCCAGGTCGGGGCGGCGGCGCTTCGCACAGGCGTCCACGAAGTCCCAGCACTCGATGTAAACGCCGTTCGTGATCCCGTAGGGGAAGAGCCGCTCCTTGTCGTCGGGCGACAGGCTCAAGAGGAACTCGATCGCCAGGTCGTTCACGCTCTTCGTCTTGCCGTCCTTGAACATCACCTCGCCGGCGAGGGACTGGAAGCCGTGGAAGACGTCGCCCGTGTCCTTGATCGAGCCTTCGGAGCCGTAGTAGAGCACGGTGCGGTAGGAGTGGCCTGGCTGAACGTTGGACCAGCTCCAGGTGCCCACGAGGCCGCTCTTGAAGGTGAGGATGGCGGACCAGGAGTCCTCGCAATCGCTCACGACGGTGTTGCCCTTGTCGTCGGTGAACTTGGCGGGTTCGAAGAGGCGCAGTTCAGCGTAGGCGCGCTCGAGGTCGCCGAAGAAGTAGCGCATCGAGTCCACGAAATGCGCGCCGCTGTCCATCACCATCAGGCCGCCGGAGAGGAGCTTCTGGATGCGCCAGCGGAAGGGGGGCGCATCGCCGGGGAAGGGGCTGTAGCCGGCGCCCTGGGAGAAGAAGCTGCGCATGTCGCCGATGATCTTCTTCTCGTTGAGCGCCCAGTGGATGGCCCGCTGGCCGAGCGAGCGGCGGATGTTCTCGGCGGTGGCCGCGATGCGTTTCGTCTTGTCGGCCGTTTCGGCGATCAGGCGGCTCGCCCGCACCGTGATGCCGATCGGCTTCTCGATCATCACGTCAATGCCGTTCTCGAGACACGCGCAGCCGATGGTGTGGTGCAGGCCGTGGGGCGTCACGATGTCGGCCGCGTTGGCCAGCTTCTTGCTGATCATCTCCTCATAGTCGGCGAGGACGGCGGGGCGCTTGCCCTGGAACTTCTCGGCCGTGTCGGCGAACTTGCCCGCGGCCTCGAGATTCGGGTCCACGCAGGCCGTGATCTCGAAGTTCCGCATGCCCTTCTGCCAGAGGAGCTCGTAGCCGCGGAGATGGCCGTTGGCCATGCCGCCGCAGCCGATCATCGCCAGCCGCACCTTGTCTGCCATGTTGCCAGCCCTTTCTCGAACTGTTGCCCTCAGGGTCATGCCACCTTAGCGCGGTATCTTAGCCCCGTGGGTCGGGTGTGTCAAATGAAGATGAACGAACGTGGCGATCGCGGACACGATGGACATCATGGACGCTATGGACAGGCCAAGGGGGGAGCCACGGGGCCGCCTCGTCCAGGTTGTCCATGGGGTCCATTGTTGCTCTCGTTCCCAGGCGCCCGCTTGGGAAGGCCCTGCTTGCGGCGCCCGCCGCCGAGGCGGTTGCTGACCCGCGTTCTACCGGGGCAAGCTCGGCGGGGGCGAAGCTCACTTCGTCACGGTGAGTTCGCTGAGGGGATACCAGCCATCCTGCGCGCGGCCTTGGATGCCGAGGCGAATGGCGGGGGCGAGGGTATCCGAGCCGATAACGGCGATGGAGAGGCGATAGCGGCCAGGGGGGAGGTCGGCGGGGAGAGCTGCCTCGTCGGCCACGTCGTTGACCTCGCCATTCGGCAGGTCCCAGTCGCCCTTGTAGAAACCCTCGGTGAAGAGGGGCACCGAACCAGGCATCCACCTGTTGACGGTGACGGTGCTGGGGATGACCTTGGCAAAGCCGTTGTCGTTGGAGAGGCGGTAGGCGAGGCGATAGGGGCGGTAGCAGGGGGCGGAGCCGACGTTCTGCCACTTCATCGAGAGGGCGAATCCCTTGCCCGCGGCGGCGGCCGCGGGGTGCCTCAGTTCGCGCAGGACGAGGCGGTAGCCGAGCCGCCGCACGAAGCGCTCGATCTCGGGGCGAATCTCGGGGCCTTCGGGGAGGGGGGCCGACTTGTTGTTGAGCACCGAGCCGTGGAGGGCGAGGGCGTAGCTGAAGATGAAGCGCAGGGGCCACTTCTCCTGGACCCAGCGGCGCATGTCCCAGCAGCTCTCCCACGCCACGGGCGCGGTCTTCCAGGCGTCGCCCACGCCGGCCTGCTGAATCCAGAAGGGGTAGCCCTTGCGCATGTGGCACCAGGTCTTCGAGAAGCCGCCCATGTCGCCCAGGCAGTCGGCCCGCCAGCCGCAGCCGCGCTGGGTGGCGTAGGTGAGCATCTTGCCGCCGCCGATGAGCATGAGCAGTTGCGTCTTCTTGAACGCCGCGAGCCAGGCGTCCACGATCTTCTGCTGGGTCTCGGGCTTGGGCATGGGCGCGGCCTTGGAGTTGCTCATATGCCACTCGCCCCACCAGCCCACGGAGCCGAGGTCAATGTGGTCAAGGTCGGGGTGGCCGTCGTAGCGTTCGCCCAGGCGCCTGATGAAGTCGAGGTGGCGTTCGAGGACGATGGGGTCGTCGAGATCGGGCACGGGCAGCGTGGGGCCGCCGTCGCCGTACTGCGTCTCGAGAATGCGCCCGCCGGCGTCCCTGAGCCATTTGGGGAAGTAAGGGTCGCGGGGCGTGGTGGAGCAGCACATCACGCGGAAGGCGAGTTGCTGGCCGGCGTCGCGGGAGTCCTTGAGCACCTTGTCGAGAAAGGCGTGGTCGATCTTGCCTGGCTGTGGCTCAAGCGTTCCCCAGCCCCATCGTGCGTAGTGGAGTGTTGAGGGGAGCCATTCGGGCAGACTCTTGTCCTGCGTGCGTGTGCGGTGGAACGTCTGCCAGCCGATGCCGGGGTTCGCCAGCAGCTCGTCGGTGTCCCTGGGCGACACGGTGACCATAGCTGTTTCCCCCGCCGACAGGTCAAGTGAGGCTAAGAGCATGACGGCGACGAACCACCCTCGCATGTTCCCACTCCTCGTTCCCGTTACCCTCCCGAAGGTATTGGAACCTTCGGGAGGGAAGGCTACGGAGCAAGCTCCAGGAAGCCGGCCTTGGCGACCTCCCAGCTATAGCCGCCGGTGCCGCGCCACATGAGCCACTGGTCGCCGGCGGTCTTGCGGACCGTGAGATTGAATTCGAGCCGCTTGTGCTTCGCGGGGTCAATGCCCAGGGCGGCGAAGGGGATGAGGTATTCGGCAGTCCAGCGCTCCTTGCCGACGACCTTGGCGGCGAACTTGACGGCGTCGGCGGCCTTCTTCGCCGCGGCGTCGGGCGCGCCGGCCTCGGTGCTCGCCTCGAAGTGGCCGTTGGGGAAGCCGCGCAGGACATAGATCGGCGCGCCCTTGCCGGTTGCTGGGTTCCGGATCGCCACCTCCACCGCGTCATCCTGGCCCCACGTCGAGCCGGGGCGAAGGGGCTTGTTCGGGTCAACGGCGTTGTCGAAGGCGACGCGAAGGCTGGCTCCATCAAGGGTGAGCATGGCAGTGCTGCTGGGGCTGAGCTTCTCGCCGTGGATGCCCTGCGCGAGGAGGAGCTTCGCGGGGAGCTTGGCTACAGGCGGCGGGCCTTGGGGCACGCGGGGCTTGGGGGCCGGCGGCTCAGGCATGGGACGGACCGTGTGCTCGACGGGCCACGAGGCACGGTCGGCGCTCTTATACAGGCCGATCTTCTCGAAAGGGATGGGCTGGAAGCCGAGTTTCCAGGCGGGGGAGTCCTTGCGCAGCTCGAAGCTGGCCGGCGGCTTGGCGACGAAGAGCGGATCGGTGTCCGTCAGGTTGTCTCGCATCACGACGTAGGGCTTGGCGCGGCTGTCCACGTCGTTCCAGCGCTCGCCGACGAAGAGGTTGCGCTCGACGACGTTGCCCTTGGGCGCGTGCGGCTCGTCGTCGAGGATCGTGAGAAGCTGCGGCCAACGGGTGCTGTAGGGCGGCTTGAGGAACTCGATGCCGAGGTGCGTGCCCTTCTCCTTGCCCTCTTTGACCCAACTGTCGGTGTGGTCGCGCGCCCAGCCGAGGGCGCGGGAGTCGATGTGCAGCGCCCGCGGGCAGTCCACAAAGATGTTGTTGGCCACCGTGCAGTCGCGTCCGCCGCCGACGAAGGCGGCCATGGTGACCTTGTAGAAGACGTTGCCCACGATGTCGGTGCCGCAGAACATGTCATCGAGGTACACGCCCACGCAGCCGCGCCCCTCGAAGCCGTTGATGTGGTGGAGGTAGTTGTGGCGAACGACGGTGCCGCGCATCGTCCAGTTGCGGCCGGCGTACATAGCCCCGGCATCGTTGGATTCGTAGCAGACGGAGTGGATTTCGTTGAACTCGATGACGTGGTCGTTGCCGCCGAAGCCAATGGCCATGTGGGGCGCGTTGTGGATGAGGTTGTGGGCCGCGCGGTTGCCCACGCCGCCGATCTGGATGGCGGCCTTGTACATGCGGTTCCAGCGGCCGTAGTGGTAGATATGGTTGTTCTCGGCGGCGAGGCGCGCGGGGGTGAGGGTCTTGCGGTCGCCGCCATCGAGCGAGATGCCGCCGTCGCCCACGCCATAGATGTCGCAGCCCACCACGCGGCTGTCGGTCGCGCCCGCGATGCGCACGGCGGAGCCGCCCAGATTGCGGAGCGTGCAGGCGACGATGGCGCAATGGTGACCGCCCTCGATGCTCACGGCGGTGCCGCGGCAGGTCTCGAGCGTGAGGCCGCGGAGCGTGACGTGCGAAACGCCCTTCATCGCCACGAGCGACTCGGCCAGGGAGACGACGGCCCGGCCCTTCTCGACGGGCGAGGGCGGCCAGAAGTAGAGCAGGCCTGCCTCGCGGTCGAGATACCACTCGCCCGGCTGGTCAATCTCGCTCAGCAGGTTGAACGCGTAGAACCACTGGCCCACGCGATAGCCGTAGCCGTGGTACGGCGGCTTCACCGCGATGACCCGCTTCTCGACGTCAATGGCCTCCACCGCATGCCGCTGGTCGCTCCAGTCCCAGAACCAGTAGCCATGCAGCCAGGGCTCCTTCTCGCCGGCCCAGCGCTTCGGGCGGTCGCCATCGTAAAGGAACTTGCCCGTCTTGGAGCCTTTGGTGCCTCGGACGTTCACGGTGTCGGGCTCGACGAGCCCTGTGATCCTGACGAAGCCCTCGTTGGGCCAGCGGGCGAGGGTCATCGGCTGGTCGTTGAAGAACAGCTCGAGGCGGTTGGCGTTCACCCCGCCGAGGTCGGCGACGCCGAGGGCCCTGAGATCGGCCTGCATCACCCGGCCGCGGGCCGCGGGCTCCAAGCGGGCGAGGACCGCCGGATCGGCCACAGGCTTCCAGCCCGCCACCGCCTTGCCGCCGACCAGGCGCACCTCCTCGCCCCTGCGCGCGCGGTAGACGATGGGCGCATCCTGGCTGCCGCTATCCTCGGCGGCCAGCTCGAAGGGCTTCGAGCGCTCGTAGACGCCGCCCGCGAGTTCCACGGCCGCGCCGCCCCGGGGCAAGCCGCCGGCCCTGTTGAGCGCGCGGATCTCGTCGCGGGCGCGTTCCAGCGTGGCGAACGGCTTGCTCTGGGTGCCGGGATTGGTGTCGGCGCCCGCGGGCGCCACGTGCAATGTGATCGCGCGGGGCGGCATGGCGTTCTCCTCCAGCCTGACGCACGAGACAGCCATCAGCGCCAGGGCGAGGACGACAGGATTGCTTCTCATGGAGCATTCCCTTACGTACGCGGCAGAGAAACGTGGGAGGCCACATCTCCGCACTTCGGCGGCCCATCGTATTCGTTGCGCCGCCGCAGGTCAAGCCGCATTGCCCTTCGCGCCATTGACTGCTGTGGGCGGGATTGTACAATGATGACAAGGGGCAACTGCTCATCTACGGCCTGTGTACGCAAGGGGGGTGCGCAATGATGGGGCGGGACCCAATCGGGCAGAGGGAGGCGGCGAGCGGCTCGGACAGGAGGCTTCTCGCCGCGGCTGGGCTGTTCCTGTTCGGCCTCCTCATCACGGTTGGCGTCGTGGCGGGCTCCGTTCTCCTCCGCAGCTTCGCAAGGCTGGAGGAGGAGGACGCGCAGAACGACGCGCTCCAGGTGGCCGGCGCCCTGATGGCCGACCTCGCCTCCTTGGAGAACACGACGGCCGATTGGGCCTTCTGGGACGACGCCCGCCAGTTCGTGCAGCAGCCCACCCCCGCGTTCGAGGCCGCCAACCTCAACCTCGAGTCCCTCGACAACCTGCGGATCAACACGCTGGTCTTCCTCGACAACTCGGGGCGGATCGTGTGCGCCAGGTCCTTCGATCTGGAGACACGCACCCCGGCGCCCCTGCGGGCCGAGGCCCTGAAGCCTGACCGCTTCGCGCTTCCGCCCAGCGCCGGCCAGCGCGACGGTTGCTCGGGCCTCCTGCTCACTCCCGACCATATCATGCTGGTCGCCGCCCGCCCCATCCTCAACAGCAAGCGCCAGGGGCCGGCGGCAGGCACCCTGCTCATGGCCCGCTGGCTCACGGCCACCGAGCTGGAGCGCCTGTCGGCCATCACCCACCTGAGGATCGTCCTGTGGCGCCTCGACGACGGCAAGTGCCCCAACGAGGTCCGCTCGCTCGCGTCCGACCTGTGCAACGGTAACCGCGTCGCGGCCTGCCTGCTGGACGGTGACACGGTCAAGGGCTATGCGATCTTGAACGACTTCGCGGGCGACCCGGCCGTGCTGGTCGAGACTCGGGCGCCCCGCCTGATCCACCACGCCGGCACCCACGCGGTGCGCTACCTCGTTGCGGGAGTCGTCACCGTCGGCCTGCTCTTCGGCCTGGCGGGCCTGCTGCTTGTGCGCTGTCTGGCCGCCTCGCAGCGGGCCGTGCGGCGACGGGCGGAGTTCGAGGAACTCATCGCAAGGGTGGCCGCCCGTTTCCTGCGGCTCGCCCCCCAGAAGATGGACGATGCGATCCGCGACTCCCTGGGCGAGATCGCGGCCTTCGCCGGAGCCAGCCACTGCTGCCTCTTCCAGCTCTCGCAGGATGGCGCAACGGCGGCGTGCACCCACGCGTGGGGCGGCAACTCCGCCGAGTCCACGGCCGTGGCTTGCGGCAGCTTGCGCCGCGATGACTTCCCCTGGGCGGCCGCACGCCTCGAGCAGGGCGAGTCGGTTGCCGTAACCAGCCTGTCCCAACTGCCCGCCGCGGCGGCCGGGGAGAAGGCCGCCTTGGAGGCCCGAGGGCTGAGGTCGCTCCTCGTGGTGCCGCTTGTGACGCGCGACGGCCCGAGGGGCTTCCTCGGCATGGCCACAGCGGCCGGCGAGCGCGCCTGGGCCGAGGAGGACCACCTGCTGCTTCAAATGGCCGGCGTGGTCTTCGCGAAGGCCATGGAGCAACGCCGCGCGGATGAGGAACTGATCGAGGCCAACCAGCGCCTGGAGAAAGCCCTCGACGAACTCCGCGCCACCCAGGAACAGATCGTGCAGCAGGAGCGCCTGAGCGCGCTCGGCCAGATGGCCAGCGGCATCGCCCACGACTTCAACAATGCCCTCCTGCCGATCCTGGGCTACACCGACCTGCTGCTCACGGTGCCCGAGACCCTGGGCGACCCGCTGGAAACGCGCGAGATGCTCCAGACCGTGTGCAACGCCGCCAGGGACGCGGCCAGAGTGGTGCGGCGCCTCAGCGACTTCTACCGCCGGCGCGACGCCGCCGAGCGACTCGAGGCGGTGGACCTCGGCAAGACGATCCAGGACGCGGCGCGTCTGAGCCAGCCCCGCTGGAAAGACCAGGCCCTGGCCGAGGGCAGGAACATCGCGCTGAGCATCCGCACGCACGGCGAGCCCTGGGTGCTCGGCGACCCGAGCGAACTGCGCCAGATGCTCCTCAACCTCATCCTCAACGCCGCTGACGCCATGCCCGACGGCGGCACCATCTCCATCCAGGCCCGGCGCGACGACGACGCCGTCCTCATCGAGGTGCGCGACACGGGCGTCGGCATGACCGACGAGGCGAAGCGCCGCTGCTTCGACCCGTTCTACACCACCAAAGAGGGACGCGGCTCGGGCCTGGGCCTCGCGATGGTCTACGGCATCGTGCATCGGCACGGCGGCACCATCCGTGTCGAGAGCGCGCCGGGCGAGGGAAGTGCCTTCCTCATCCACCTCCCGGCCCTGCGCGGCGGCACCTCCCCAACCGCGCCGACCAGTCCTGGCGAAGGGCACCCTCGCTCCAAGCCCCTCCACGTGCTGGTCGTGGATGACGACGTAGTGGTGCGGCGCGTGCTCCAGTCGTTCCTCGAGACCGACGGCCATCAGATGGTGGGCGCCGCGAATGCCGAGGAGGCGCTCGAGAAGCTGCGCGGCGCCGCATTCGATCTCGTCATCCTCGACCGGGCGATGCCCGGCATGAGCGGCACCGAGTTGGCCGCCGTCATTAAGCGCGACTCGCCCGGCCAGCGCATCATCATGCTCTCGGGCTTCGGCGACACAATGGCAACCTCGGGCGAGGCGATCCCGTGCGTGGACCTGCTCCTCACCAAGCCCATCTGTCACGAGGAGCTGGCCGCGGCGATTCGATCGTGTCTTGCCGGAGCGCCCGGCCGGCTGACCGGCTGACCCCCCGACCCCCTCGACCAGGGCCGCGTTTGACTCGCAGGCTCCCGAGAGGTAACCTGAAGCCGTTCCATTCACCCCCTCCGGCCAGAGGCCACGCAAGGAGAGCAGCATGAGCAAGTCGAGGTTGTCGCGTCGCGAGTTCGTGGGGGCGTTGGGCGGCACGGTGGCCGCCTTCACCGTGGTGCCGCGGCATGCCGTGGCCGGCACCACGGCCAACCCGCCCAGCGACAGGCTCAACATCGCCGGCATCGGCGCCGGCGGCATGGGCGGCGGCGACATCGGCGCCGTCGCGGGCGGCAACAACATCGTC
The DNA here is from genome assembly GCA_035384565.1 of Planctomycetota bacterium. Classification (NCBI taxonomy): domain Bacteria; kingdom Pseudomonadati; phylum Planctomycetota; species Planctomycetota bacterium. The sequence goes on from DAOOIT010000001.1 coordinate 222,835, forward strand.
GCTCTGTGCGATGTGAACGCCAACACCCTCAAGGACGCCACCACCCCCAGGACGAAGCAGTCCAAGGACGGCAAGACCGAGGAAGTCCCCGCCAAGTACCCAAAGGCCAAACTATACGCGGACTTTCGCAAGATGTTCGACGAGATGGAGAAGGACATTGACGCGGTGACCATCGGCATCCCGGACCACACGCACGCGGTCGTGGCCATGGCCGCCATCAAACGCGGCAAACACGTCTACTGCGAGAAGCCCCTCGCGCACTCCGTCCACGAAGTCCGCGAACTCATGAAGGCCGCCAAAGAGAAGAATGTCGTCACCCAGCTCGGCAACCAGGGCCACTCGTCCGAAACCATCCGCATGTTCTGCGAGTGGATCTGGGATGGCGCCATCGGCAACGTGCAGCGCATCGAGCTCGGCTGCGCCGCCGTGAACTCGGGCGTGGACCGCCTGGAGCAGGTGCGCAAGGAACGGCCCGAAGTGCCCTCGCACCTGAACTGGGACCTGTGGCTCGGCCCCGCCCTCGACCGCCCCTACCACCCCGCCTACTGCCCGGGCGCCTGGCGCGGCTGGACCCCCTTCGGCAACGGCACCGTGGGCGACTGGGTGTGCCACGTGGTGGACCCCGTGTTCTGGGCGCTCGATCTGGGCGCGCCCAAGTCCATCCAGGCCGAGGTGAAGGACTGGGACTACAAGACCCAAGGCGATGCCTTCCCGAAAGGCGACAAGATCACCTACGAGTTCGCCGCCAAGGGCCAGCGCGGGCCGATCACCATGGTGTGGCACAGCGGCACCGTCAAGGTCCCGCGGCCCAAGGAGCTGGAGCCCGACCGCAAGCACTATGAGACGGGCGCCGTCGTCTACGGCGACAAGGGCGTCATCGTCTACGGCTCGCACGGCGCCGGCGGCGTGCGCATCATCCCCGAGACGGCCATGAAGGCCTACAAGCTGCCCGAGAAGAAGATCCCCCGCGTGCCCGGCCACCACGGCGACTGGCTCCAGGCCATCCGCCAGGGCAAGAAGGCGGGGAGCGACTTCGCCCTCTACGGCGGCCCGCTCACCGAGATCGCCATGCTCGGCGTCATCGCCATCAAGCTCCACGGCGCCAAACTCGAGTGGGACGCCGAGAAGGTGCAGTTCACCAACTCCTCCGAGGCCAACGCCCTCATCAATCCGCCGTATCGCAAGGGCTGGGCGCTCTGAGGCGGCGGCTCACGGCAGTGGGAAGGGGAGGGCGAGGAGAGTGCGCGCCACGGCCCGGAAAACATCGGCCCCCTTGCGCCGCGCGGCCTGCACGCCGTGGAAGGCGTGGTTGATCTCGTAGAACGGCACGAGCGTGCCGCACGCGCGGGCGAGGTGATACTCCAGCATGTCGGCGCTCAGCGTGCCCGGGCGCGAGCGGGCCGAGAGGCCGGGAGTGTCCCAGAACAGCGTGTCGCGGATGGCCCGGTAGGCGTTGAGCCGCTCGGGCGAGGGGTAGAGCTCCTCGGGCTTCTCGAGCACATAGCAGCCGTCGCAGGGCGGGTCGGCGAAGCCGCGGGTGCCCAGGTAGCCGTGGAAGTCGAGCGACAGGTCGGGCCGCAGTTCCTGCCACAGCCATCGCCAGAGCAACTGGTCCTCGACGGCCTTCGGCGGCGCGCCGTCGCTGGCGCCCGTGAAGTCCGAGCACGGGTTCACGTCGGCCGCCGTCCAGCCGTTGCGGCCGCGCACATTGCCGTCGGGGTTGACCATCGGCACGAGCCACACGTCGCAGCGCTCGCGGATGCCCCTGGCCTCGGGGTGGCTGGAGGCGAGAAACTCGGCGATGCCGCAGACGGCCAGCGGTCCGCAGTGCTCGCTGGGGTGCTGGCCCGAGAGCACAAGGACGGTGAGCGGCCTGCCGTGGCCTGTGCAGGGCAGGCGTAGGCGCGGAATGTCGCGCCCCTCGTGGCTGCGGCCGAGCGAGTCCACCAGCGCGCCACGCTCAGCCATTGCCGCTGCCCAGGCCACGAGCTTCGAATAGGGCAGCACCACGTTGCTCGCGACGAAGAGCGCCGCGCCGGGCGGCACCACGATCTGGGTCGAAAGGTGGTCGAGGCCGTAACGGTCCGCGCCAGGCCAGCGGTGGGCCACGGGCAGCCAGTGGTCGAGGTCGCCCTCGCAGAACCACAGCGGCGCGGGGTAGTGGTGCAGCATGCCCAGCCGCCCCTCGTCGCCGAGCAGCGGGTCGGGGTAGACGTCCAGACGCACGGGGCCGCCGTCGTCGCCGGCCTCGACCCTCACGCAGAAGTACTTGCAGTAGGGGGCCCTCTCGCCCACCTCCTCGAGGCGCCAATGGCCGGGCGCCACTTGCTGGATGTTCTTGCCGTTCCCGCACTCGAAGTCGCTGGTGACCCTCATCGCTCGTCCCCAAAGCCAGTGGCCGTGGAACACCCGATGAGGGCCATTATAGCAGGCGCGCCCCGCTTGCGGAATTGCGCCGGCCCGCCCGCTCGGGTAAGATGAGCGCCTCGACTCTGCTGACCGGATGGGAAGGAGAACCGCCGATGAAGCTCGGGCTGGTGACCTACAACCTGGCCAAGGATTGGGACGTGCCGACGATCCTCGCGATGTGCGAGAAGACCGGCTTCGAGGGCGTGGAACTGCGCACCGGCCACGCGCACGGCGTCGAGGTCACCCTCTCGCCGGCCCAGCGGGCCGAGGTGCGACAGCGCTTCGCCGACTCGCGCGTCGCCCTCGCCGGGCTGGGCAGCGCCTTCGAGTACGACGCGATTGACCCCGCGGTGGTGCGGCAGAACATCGAGGGCACGAAGGCGTATGTGAACCTCGCGGCCGACGTGGGCGCGCCCGGCGTCAAGGTGCGGCCCAACCGCCTCCACGAGAAGGAGGGCGTGCCGAAGGCCAAGACCCTCGAGCAGATCGGCCTGGCGCTCCGCGAGTGCGGCCAATACGCGGCCGACTGCGGCGTCGAAATCCGCCTCGAGGTCCACGGCCACGAGACGTGTCTGCTGCCCAACATCCGCGCCATCCTCGACGCCGCGGACCACGACAATGTGTTCGTCTGCTGGAACAGCAATCTCGAGGACCGCGACGCGGACGGCTCGATTGACGCGAGCTACGCCCTCGTGCGCGGCAAGATCCGCCTCGCGCACATCACCGATCTGGCCGACGAGCGCTATCCCTGGCGCCGCCTGTTCGCGCTGCTGGCCGCCGACGGCTACAGGGGCTTCACCCTCGCCGAGATCGGCCAACCGAGCCTTGAGCCCGAGCGCTTCCTGCGCTACTACCGCGCGCTGTGGCTCGCCTATCAGCCGAGGTAAAGAGAAAGGGGGAAACTTCCTGCAAGAGGCTCCCCCCACACCCGCCTCGAGAACTCTCACACAGGGCGGCGATTCGCCGCCCCTGTGTAGAAGTTCTCGGGAGGAGGGGGCGTGGGGGAGGAGCCCTTCTCCCAAGAAGGGCTCCTCCCCCGCCGATCATTGCTTCACAGTGACTTTCGGCGGCGTGGCGAAGTCGTTGTAGAGGCGCTGCACCTCGGCCGGCGTGAGTGCCTCGGGCGCCTCGCGCACGTAGAGGCGGTAGCGGAGCGTGATGGGCTTGTCGGCGGGCAGCTTCATCGGGGCGTAGGAGCCGAAGCGCCCGTAGTCCCGGTAGGCCGAGTAGATGGCCCCCTTCGGGTTCTCGGGGTGGTTCAGGTGCGCCACCTCGAAGGCCGAACCGCGCAGTGTGAACCGCACGGCGGCCCACGGCATGTCCTGCGTGCCTTTGCCCCCCGGCGTCATGTTCGGCGGGAAGACGTATTTCGTGTTCTTCTTGTTCTCCGCGTTGCCGACGTCGAAATGGGGGCGGAACTGGACGCCGGCGTGCTCGGGGTCGCCGCCAATATCCAGGTCACCCATCCTGGACGCCAGCGTGGACACGAAGTCGAGCAGCACCTCGGGCTTGCTCTGGCGGTAGACGGTGATGGTGCGTTCCTCGACGAGCACGGGTTCGCCCTTCGGGTCGGCCCAGTTCACCAGGGCGGTCATGCGGCCGAGCACGGGCCCGGCCGCCTGCTGGGTGAACCTGTCGAGCCGTTGCCAGCAATTGGGCACGTGCCAGAAGTCATAGGTGGGGCCGTTGGGCAGCTTGACCTTGTAGCCGAGGAAGAGCCCGCGATGGTGGGGGAAGGGCTGGCCGCCGGGGCTGGTGATCACGTCCTGGCCCTTCGAGTCGAACACGTGGGTGAAGGGCTTGGCGTCGGGGAAGCGTTTCTTGGCGTCGGGGTCGTCGGTGAAGCGGTACATGAACCGCGTCACCTTGCGGCCGTCGAAGAGCAGGTCGAGGTGGTCGCCCTTCGCGTCCTCGAAGGCGAAACCTCTCGGCGCGTCGCCCTTTTCGATCTTCGCCTTGTAGGTGGCCTTTTCGCCCTTCTTGAGCGACACGAGCCAGGCGAGCATGAACGAGCCCCTTTCAGGGCCGGGCACGAGCTGGCCGGGCGTCTTGCCGCCGGGACCCTCGACCTCCACCGCCACGTCGGCCCCCGGCGTCGCGGGCAGCATGACGGGCGCGCACACGGGCGTCTCCACGCGGTCGCTATCACCCGCCTCGACCTCGAGCGTGACCTCGAAGGCTCGGGCGGGAAGAGCCAAGAGGGCCAGCACGACCCAGGCCAGTGTCAGCCTTCTCGCGAGCATCGTTTTCTCCTTGGACAAGGGATGCCACTCCGGTAACCCACGGGGCCACAGGCCATCCGACGCCCGTCAGGCTCCCTCGGCAAGAAGAGCCTGGACCTCCGCCAGCAGGGCCGGCAGCTTATGGCGCACAACATCCCAGACGACCTGATCGTCCACGATGTCGTCCCCGTGTATCAGGACATTGCGGAACGAGATGATCTGCCTGCGGTCGGTGATCTTCGCGGCCGCGGCGGGCTCACGCCTGGCCAGGCGGCTGAGGGCTTCGCCGATGATCTCGAACTGGCGCTGAACGGCGGACCGCAAGAGCTTGTCGCCGGCGTAGTCCTCGAAGGTCTTGCCGGCCGTGAAGTCGAGGACGAGGGCGCCGGCCTGCCGCATGTCTTCGAGCAGCTTCTTCGCCTCAAGCCGCATAGAGCACCGTTCGCGTCCGGTTGACGGACTCCAGGAAGTAGGGGTTCGTGATGGCGCGGGTCATGACCAGATCCACGGGCCGCCCAAAGAGGTCCTCGAGCGCGGCCAGCAGGCCGAAGTAGGCATCCGCATGCGCCCCCGGCTCCAGCGGCAGGAACTCGACGAGGAAGTCCAGGTCGCTGCTCTCCGCGAGGGGGCCTTCGCTCGTCGCGGCCGAGCCGAAAAGCTCGAGGCGGCGAACCCTGAACTCTCGGCACAGGCTATCCAAGGCGGGCTTGTGTTGCTCGACCAGTGCGACCACGGCAGGCCTCCTGTCGCCTATTATCCGGCGCAGGGCAGGAAATGCAAGGAAGGAACCGGGGCCTGTCACGCCTCGTCTATCTCCACCGTGCGCTGCTGCTCGATCGAGCGAAGCGCGGCCTCGATGATCTGGGTGGCCGCGAGGCCGTCCTCGGCAGTGACGACGGGCGGCCGGCCGTCGAGGAGGCAGTCCACGAAGTGGTAGATGGGCATGACCACGAAGCCCTGGGGCACGCCGAAGGCGTCGAGCAGGCCGGCGGTGAAGGGCGTTTCGAACCGCCGCGGGCCGGCCACGCGCAGGCCCTGCTCGGTGCACTGGATCTGCGCGGTGCTCTTCGAGCCCACGAGGCTCATCTGGAAGTCAATGAGCGTGGGCCAGCTCTTGGGCAGAATCCAGCAGGTCTCGAAGGTGATGAAGCAGTCCTCGAACGCCACCGTGGCCTGGAGGGCGTCGTAGGTGTCGGCGCCCTTTCGCTTGAGGATTTCGCGGCGGGCGTGGGCGGTGACGCGCAGGGCCCTCTGCCGCCCGATGAGCCAACGCATCAGGTCCACAATGTGCGGCAGCAGGAACCAGTGGGGGCCGCTTTGGCCCGCCCAGGCGAGCATGCCGAAGGGGATCGAGAGGGGGTTGGAGAGGCGGATGTAGCCCATCACCGGCTTGCCCAGCTCGCCCGCATCAATCCGCTGCTTGAGGGCGAGGAACGGGGGATTCCAGTGATTATGGAAATCCACCATCACGGTGCGGCGAGCCTTCTTCGCGGCGGCGAGGATCTGCCTGGCCTCGGCGGTGGAGGTGGCGAGGGGCTTCTCGATGAGCAGGTGCTTCCCGGCCGCGAGCAGCGCGAGGGCCGTGTCGGTGTGCGCGAAGTCGGGCGTGGCGATGGAGACCGCCCGGATGCTCTTGTCGCCCGCAATCTCATCGAGGGTCCGCGCGGCCTTCGTGCCGTACTTTTTCGCCACTGCGGCGGCGCGGGCGGGGTTGAGGTCGAAGACGGCGACGCACTCGGCGCCCGGGCAGGCGGCGTAGGCCTTCACGTGGTTCTCGCCGAAGAGGCCGCAGCCGACGACGGCGGTTTTCAGGGACTTCATGGGCCACCTCCGGGGCTATGCGATGAAGTGGAACCACAGATGCGTGAGTGCGGCCGCGTAGAGGCCGGCGATCACGTCGTCGAGCACGATGCCCCAACCGGCGTTGAGCGCCTCGGCGCGGCTGGCCGGAAAGGGCTTGATGACGTCGCACACTCGGAAGAAGAGGAAAGCGGCGAGCGCGGCCTTCCAGCGCACCACGCTCATCACCAGCGGCGTGACGGCCACGAGGGCGAACATCTGGCCGGCGGCCTCGTCGAGCACGAACTGGCGGGGGTCGCGGTTGTCGTAGTGCACCTGGGCCCAGTGGCCGAGCGCGATGCCGATGGCGGCGAAGACGACGCCCGCCGCGCCCGCGGCGAGGCTGAGCGTGGCCCCTTCCAGCCGCAGCGCCGCGAGCAGGTAGAGGGCCACGGCCCCCAGGCTGCCCACGGTGCCCGAGGCGAAGGGGAACTCGCCGAGGTAGAAGCAGCTCACGGCCCACTCACGCACGCGGTCCATGGGCCTCCTTTCGGCGCGCCGTTTGGCCCCCCACCCGGGCTTCCAGGTCGTACCCCACTGCATCGGTGATCTCCACTTCGACGAACTGGCCGGCTTCGAGGCCGCGGCCGCGCACGCGGATGAGGCCATCCACGTCGGGCGCCTCGGCATAGCTGCGGCCGGCGAAGAGGCCGGCGCCCAGGCGCCGGTCGAGCACCACTTCGGCCCGGGCGCCCACGCGGGCCTGGGCCTTGCGGAAGGCGATGGCCTGCTGGCGCCGCATCACCTCGCGGCGGCGTGCCTCGCGGGCCGCCGGCGGCACCGCGGGGCCCGCGGCGGCGGCCGGCGTGCCTTCCTCTTCCGAGTAGGCGAAGGCCCCCAGGCGGTCGAACTCGACGGCCTCGATGAACTCCAGCAGCGCCGCGAAGTCGGCCTCGGTCTCGCCAGGATACCCGACGAGCACGGTGGTGCGCAAGACGAGGTGGGGGATTCGCTGGCGGAGGCGCGCGATGAGGCCGGCCATGGCGGCGCGGGTGGTGCGGCGGCCCATGCGCGCGAGCACGGGGTCGCTGGCGTGCTGGATGGGCAGGTCCACGTAGGGGCAGAGCTTGGGCGTGGCGGCGAAGGCGTCGAGCGCGGCCGCGTCGAAGTGCGCGGGGTGCGAGTAGAGCACGCGGAGCCAGTGCAGCGGCCCGATTTCGGCGAGCTGGGCGAGGAGCCTGGGCAGCGAACGATGGCCGGTGAGGTCGAGGCCGTAGTTCGTGGTGTCTTGCCCGATGAGCACCAGCTCGCGGCAGCCGTCGGCGGCCAGGTCGCGGGCCTCGGCCAGACAGGTTTCGAGGGGCTTGCTGCGCAGCGGCCCGCGGATGAGCGGGATGGCGCAATAGGCGCAGCGGTTGTCGCAGCCCTCGGTGATGCGCAGATAGGCGTAATGGCGAGGCGTGATGCGGAGGCGCGGCCCCTCGTCGCCGAAGCCGCCCGGCAGCGGCTCGAGGCGCACGACGGGCCTGGGCGCGGGCCGCTCGAGCAGCCCGGCGGCCAGGGCGGGCAGTTGGCGCGGGTCGGCGATGCCCAGCCAGGCGTCCACGCCCGGCAGCTCGCGGGCCAGTTCGCGCCCGTAGCGCTCGGCCAGGCAGCCGGCCACGACCACGGCGCGGGGGCGGCCGCGGGCCTTCAGCTCCAGCGCCTCCTGGATCGCGCCGAGCGATTCGGCCTTCGCGGCCTCGATGAAGCCGCAGGTGTTCACCACCACCACGTCGGCGTCGGCGGGGTCGCCGCACACGAGCCAGCCCGCCTCGGCGGCGGCGCCGAGGATGCGCTCGGCGTCCACCTCGTTCTTCGCGCAGCCGAGGCTGATGAGGCCGATGCGGTGCCTATCGTGGCCGCGCCTGCTCATCAGCGAGGGCTCCGGGCTGCGAAGAGGAGGACGCCTGACTTACCGATAGACTTGGGCTCTGGACCTCACGCGGTTCACTCGGACCTCTCTCGCTTGGTCGTCAATCTCGTACACAACCCGGTAGGGTCCCACGCGGATGCGCCAGTCGTTTCGTGACCCCACGATCTTGCGGCAACCTGGGGGCCTGGGATCCGCGGCAAGCGCCCGAATGCGCGCGGCAATCTGATCAAAGCGGTCATTGGGCAGGCGGTCCATCTCGCGTTCCGCAGAACGCTCAATGCGCACGGTGTACACGCCGACTGCGCTCCGCGAGATACTCATCGAAGTCCCGGAACTGCCTGGGCCTGTTACGCAAGGCTTCTAGCGCCCGGAGGTCCTCAGTGTCCTCGAGCCGTTCGAGCAACTCCTCGTAGTCCTCGATGTCCAGGATCACCCGCGCCGGCTTGCCGTCTTTGAGCACGATCTCGGGCTCTTTCAGTCCCGCCTTCATCGGCTGGCCACTCCTTTCCCTCCCCTCGGTTCCACGGACGCGGCCACTGGACGCATTATACGCCCGGCTGTGGGCGGCGTCAAAACGCGCAGCCGGGTCACTTGCGCGACGGGGCAGCGAACGGCGGCTCGCCCTTCAGTTGGTCCGCCAGCGCCTTCACCGCCTCAATCCCTTCGGCCTCGCCGAAGCAGGCGAGCCACACGGCACCCTCGGCGCCCGCCACGCCGCCGGCGCCGATGGGCACGGCCTCGACGCGGCACAGCACGCGCAACGCTTCGATCTCGGTGAAGAGGTCGCCGTGGAGCGGCCACAGCGAGGGCCCGTTGCCGCCCTGTTCCTCGAGGGTGCGCGCGGCCTCGATGATGTCGGCCGGCGTCTCCTTCTCGAGGCCGATGGGGATGAGCAGGCGGATGCGTCGGGCGACGAGGGTGCCGAGCACGGCGCCCATCGTGCCGCCCGTGGGGTGGCCGACGAGCAGGCCGGCCACGCCGGCCGCGTAGTTCAGGGCGTTGGCGCCCTTGAGGAACACATCACCCGCCTGCATCTGGGCCACGGCGCCGGTGGCCGAGGCGCCGGCGAGGGGCTGGCCCTTCACCAGCACCACGTCGGGCAGGTCGGCCGACAGGTCGGCGTCGGCCCGCGACACGCCGGCCGGCAGCACCTGGCCGAGCACGTAGTGGCGCTTCTCAATGGGCTGGCCGAGGATCTCCTCCACGATGTAGGCGTTCGTGCCGCCCTTGGCGATGGCCACGGTGCCGTGGGCCAGCGCGTCCTGCACGGGCGGGTACTTCGCGACGCCCTTGGCGATCAAGCGCTTGGACTGGGCGACGGTGAGCACGAGATCGGTGCGCATGTCTGTCGCTCCTCGCGTGGAAGAGGTGGGGGCGCCTCACGGGCCGAACCGCGGCGATCCTAGTGGAATCGCCGCCCTGGCGCAAGGCGGCCCGGCGGGAGCATGCCCCCGGTCCTCACCTGTATCACCACGGTGGGAGCGAAAGGGATGCAGATGGACAGGAGCGGCCACGGAACGCCGCCGCGCCATACTTGCTCAACTGGGAGGGGGAGAGATTTGAGCAAGTATGGGCGGGAGGGCCGCCGAGCCGCCCGGATCGCCAAAGCGCCATACTTGCTCAACTCCCCGGGGCGGCAGAGGTGAGCGAGTATGGCGGCGCGTGTCTGGTTTCCAAGACACTGGCGACGAGCGGGGGCGTGGGCGCGAGAGTTGAGGGCCGTGCTCCGGCAGGGTCTGCCGCGGCGCTTGTGTTCCACGGGTTTCCGCCTATAATATCACTCCATTCGGCCTCGCAAGGGCGATTCAGTCGCATTCCCTGGTTCGAAGGAGCATTGCGCCCGCATGAAGGTGGCGAAGTTTGGCGGCACGTCGCTGGCCTCCGCCGAGCAGTTCCGCAAGGTGGGAGCCATCATTGCGTCGGACCCGCAGCGGCGGATCGTCGTGGTCTCCGCGCCCGGCAAGCGGCATAAGGCCGACACGAAGGTGACGGACATGCTGATCGCCTGTGCGGACCGGCAGCTCGCCTTCGGCTCGGCCGAGGTCGAGGTGCGCGCCGTGGCCGAGCGCTATGCCGAGATCGCCCGCGGCTTGAGCCTGTCCGAGGCCATCGCCGATGTGGTGACGGCGGACCTCAACGCCCGGCTGGCCGGCGACAAGAGCCACCGCAGCCGCTTCGTGGACACTCTGAAGGCGGCGGGCGAGGACAACTGTGCGAAGCTCTTCGCCGAGTACCTGCGGAGCCTCGGCCTCGAGGCCAGCTACGTGAGCCCCCGCGAGGCCGGGCTGCTCGTGAGCGCCGAGTTCGGCAACGCCCAGGTGCTGCCCGAGTCGTACGCCCATCTGCACGCCCTGCGCGACCGCCCAGGCATCACCGTGTTCCCCGGCTTCTTCGGCTACTCGAAGGCGGGCGATGTGGTGACCTTCCCGCGGGGCGGGTCGGACATCACGGGCTCGATCGTGGCTGCCGGCGTGAGGGCCGAGCTGTACGAGAACTTCACCGACGTGGACTCGGTGTTCGTGGCCAGCCCGAACATCGTCGAGCATCCCTGCGCGATCCTGGAGATCACGTACCGCGAGATGCGCGAGCTGTCCTACGCCGGCTTCAGCGTGTTTCACGAGGAGGCCCTGGAGCCCGCCGTGCGCGCCAACATCCCCGTGTGCATCAAGAACACCAACAACCCGGCGGCCCCCGGCACGATGATCCTTCCCGAGCGGGTGCTCGCGGCCGGCCCGGTGACGGGAATCGCCAGCGACACGGGCTTCTGCTCGCTCTACCTGAGCAAGTACCTGATGAACCGCGAGGTCGGCTTCGGCCGCCGCCTGCTCCAGATTCTCGAAGAGGAGGGGCTCTCGTTCGAGCATTGCCCGTCGGGCATTGACAACATCTCCGTCATCCTGCGCGAGAAGCACTTCGACACGGCCCGCGAGGCCCGCGTGCTCGAGCGCATCCGCCGCGAGCTGGCAGTGGACGATGTGACGGTGGAGCGCGACCTGGCCCTGGTGATGATCGTGGGCGAAGGGATGCGGCACACGGTGGGCATCGCCGCGCGCGCCACGGCCGCGCTGGCCCGAGGCGGCGTGAACATCGAGATGATCAACCAGGGCTCGTCCGAGGTCTCCATGATGTTCGGCGTCAAGGCCGCCGACGCCGCCCGAGCCGTTCGGGCGCTCTACGGCGAGTTCTTTCTCCGGCCCCCCAAGGGCTAGGCGGGCCCGCGCGTCCCCCGGCGCTCCGGCCACAGACCCACGAGGAGCGCGCCCGTGAATCGAGCCGCGTCCAACCGCCTTGCGGCGCTGGCCTGCGGCCTGCTGCTGGCCGCGACGGCCGGCGCCGCGGCGCCGCCCGCGCCGGCCCCCCAGGTCGCCTTCACCGGGCTCGAGAAGATTCCTGCCGAGCCGCGGGCCGTCTTCGAGGCCTACCACCGCGCCGTCGCCGCGCGCAAGGTGGCCGACGCCCTGGCGTGTCTGCACGACGGCTTCCTCGGCGACGACGGGGGCAAGGCCGAGCGGAAGAAGCGCCTGGCGATGAACTGGCGAAACTACACCTTCGAGGCCGCGAGCATCGAGGTGGAGAGCGCCGCGGCGGCCACGTCCTACACCCGCCCGCGCTCCCTGCGAGCCCCCGAGAAAACCTGGACCGGCGAACTATGCGTGGTGGCGAGCCGGACCACGGTCCAACTCGTCCAGCCCCAGGCGAAGGCCCGGCAGGCCCAGAAGCTCCCCCTCACCCAGACCGTGCTGCGGAGGGACGGCGGCAGGTGGCTCATCGTGGCCGACCACGCCGACTCGCGCGCCCAGAAGGCCCTCCTCCTCGCCACCGACCTCACGGCGGCGCTCAAGACCTCTCTTGCGGCCACGAAGCTCTGGGATGGCGCGAAGGACTTGCCCGCCCTCGAGGCGATCCGGGCCAAGGCGCCCGGCCTGCCCGCAGCCGCCGCGCTCACGTGGGAGCCATTCGGCATCGCCATGACCGGCCCTGACCGCGACCAGCCGACCATCCGCGGGCGCCTGCTCGGGGCACTGCCAGGCCGCGCGCCCGGCGCCCCGCCGTTGTGCTACCTGGTCGTGCTCTCTACCGTGATGGAGAAAGACCGCCTGCGCCTGGTCACCATCGCGGCCAAGGCCATCCCCTATGAGCCGCCCGAGAAGGAAGAGCCGGAGAAGGAGGAGCCGGAGGACGTGGGCGACGTTGGATGAACGTCCCGCGCTCCGCGTCGTCCCCGCGAACCTGGGAAAGGAGACCCCCGTGCCTGAGAACCGCCACCAGATCAATCGCCGCGCCTTTCTCGGCGGGGCCGCGGCGTCGGCCCTCGCCCTCGGGTGCCGGCGGCTGCACATCGTGCCGCGCCATGCGATCGGCGGCCCCCGAGTCATCCCCCCGAGCGACAAGATCAACGTGGCCGGCATCGGCTGCGGCGGCAAGGGGGCCAGCGACGTCGCGGGCCTGGAGAGCGAGAACATCGTCGCCCTGTGCGACGTGGATACCGCCCGCGGAGCCGGCATCTTCAAGCGCTTCGCCAACGCCAAGGTGTTCCAGGACTACCGCGTAATGCTCCAGGAGATGGACAAGCAGATTGACGCGGTGACCGTCTCCACCGCCGACCACAGCCACGCCCCTGCCTCGATGATGGCGATCCGGATGGGCAAGCACTGCTTCACCCAGAAGCCGCTCACCCACTCGATGTTCGAGGCCCGCGCCCTCGCCGAAGCCGCCCGCAAACACAAGGTCGCCACTGTCATGGGCATCCAGGGCCATTGCGGCGAGCACCAGCGTGTGCTGTGCGAATGGGTCTGGGCCGGCATCCTCGGCCCCGTCCGCGAAGTCCACATCTGGACCGACCGCCCCGGCAAGTGGTGGAACACGCAGGGCATGGACCGCCCGAAGGACACGCCCCCCTGCCCGCCGAGCCTCGACTGGAACCTGTGGCTCGGCCCCGCCCCCGAGCGGCCCTACCACCCCGTCTACCACCCCTTCGCCTGGCGCGGCTGGTGGGACTTCGGCACGGGCGCCCTCGGCGACATCGCGTGCCACGCCTTCGACGGCGTCTTCTGGGCGCTCAAGATCGGCCAGGCCAAGTCGTTCGAGGTCGAAGCCGTCCACTCCGGCCACAACGGCGAAACCTATCCCAAGTGGTCCATCATCACCTACCGCATCCCCGCGCGCGCCGACATGCCCGAACTGAAGCTCGTGTGGTACGACGGCGGCAAGACGGCGGAGCGCCCGAAGGAACTGGAGCCTGACCGCAAGCTGGGCGACAACGGCCAGCTCCTCATCGGCGACAAGGCCACGATGCTCGACGGCCGCATCATCCCCGAGGCGAAGATGAAGGAGATGCAGCCCGCCCTGCCGCCCAAGACCCTGCCCCGCTCGCCCGGCATCTACGAGGAGTACAAGCGCGCCATCCGCGGCGGCGAGCCGTGCGGCGCCAACTTCCCCGACTTCGCCGGCCCGCTCGCCGAACTCGTCCTCAGCGGCAACGTCGCCATCCGCTTCCCGCAGACGAAGCTGGCCTGGGACTGGCGCCGCCTCAAGTGCACCAACATCCCCGAGGCCAACCAGTACGTCCACCGCGAATACCGCAAGGGATGGACGCTATAGAGTGGAAGCCCAATGGCCAATGTCCAACTCACAGTCCTCAAAGACCAAGTAGGGAGGAAGCGGGCACCTCGATAGTCTCAGGGCCTGTTTCAGAACGAACCGAATGCGGACGTGTCGTCGCGAGCCTGTCGAATGATCTTTCGGGGGCTTGCCGCCGCAAGAGTGCCGGAGGCGAGCGGCTTGGCGGCCTCTCGCCGCGTCATGGGGCGGTGGGCCTCGAGCCCGAGAGGATCACCCGGCGGTCGAAGCGGCCGGCGGTGTCGGGGTGCTGCTGGTTCTGGGTGAAGCGCTTGACCTGGTCGCGGGTGAACTCGATGGTCTCGCCGAGGGTGACTACGCCGTCGGCGTTGCCGCCGAAGTCACGCCGGTCCGCCTGCCCGGCGATGGCCTGGAGGAAGAACCAGGTAAAGACGCCGTGGCCGCCGCCGAGGTTGGCGTTCTCGAGGCTGGTCTCGCCCGCCTCGCAGCTCGTGAAGATGAGGCGGAGCTGCGGCACGTCGTTCGGCCCCTTCGCCGCGCCCTCCAGCGCGCGGAGGCCTTCCACGATCTTATTGTCCTTCGGGCCGCGGAGGCCCACCGTGGGGTCGGTGATGCCGGCCGCGTGGCACGTGTCGGCGAGCACGAGGATGTTCCTGGCCCGCAGGCGGTTCAGGTCGTCGCGGAACTCCTCCATCGCATAGGCCGTGGCGGCCATGTGCTCGGGGTCGGTGTCGTGGGTGATGAGGTAGAGGCGCTGGAGCTCGCGCGGGTCGGGGCCGCCGTGGCCCGACCAGGCGACGACCACGAAATCGCCCTCCTGCACCTCGCGCAGGCGCTCGCGGAGGGCGATCTTGACGTTCTGCGTGGTGGCGTCCTGGTTGCACAGGAGTGTGACGCTGTCGAAGCGGCCTCCGTCGGGGCTGCGCAGGTGGGCGGCGAGGGCCTGGGCGTCGCGGGCCGCGTAGCGCAGGTCGGTGAGGCCCATCTTGCCGCGGAACTTGTGCTCGCTCACGCCCACGATGACGGCGTAGCGGCGCGAGATGGGCGCCGGCAGCCCTCCCACGGCCGGCCCGGGCGTGGTCGTGGTGGGCGGGGGCATCACGGGCTGGCTGGCAAGCAGCGCGGCGTTGGCCTTCTGGGCCTTCGCCAAGCGGTCGTAGTCGGCCTCGGCCGTCTTCATCAGGTCGGCCACGGCTTTGCGGGCCATGCGCTGGCGCACCTCCATGCCGTCCTGGGGCCCTCGCAGGGCCGCGATGCCCAGGGAGAACATGGTGAGCGGCAGGGCGAGGATGTCGTAGGTGCCTTTGGCCTGGTAGGGGTACTCGGCCACGGGCGAGCCGTCGCACCGCCGTAGCGTCACCACCACGTCGCACACCCATTCCGAGTGGTACGACAGGGGCCAGACGCCCAGGGTGCAGATGCTCATGAGAGCCAGGAAGCCGAGGCGCGGTCCGTCGTCCTCGTGGTTCGTCACCATGTGGATGTCGGCCACGAGGTTGGCGGGGTCGGGGCCGAAGAGCGAGGCGGCCTCGGACTGGCGGAGGAGGGCGGTGACGACCTGTCTGCCGCCGAGTTGGTTCTCCTGGGCGGCCTTGGCCCACGATCCGGTGAACTCCTCAGTGATCTTGCCCAGGCGGAGGATGGGCGGCTTCTCCATCCGCTTGAGCTCCACACGCTCGGGGCCGCGGCGGATCATGCACCCGCTGGCCGCCAGGCAGGCCGCCAGCAGGACCGTCGCCCCTACGAGTCGCCGTCCATACATGAAGATCTCCGGGATTGCTCATAGTGCGGGCTTCAGGCCGTGTCGGGCCGGCACGGGCTGAAGCCCGCACCGCAAGCCTACGTATCCTTCTGCACGCTCTTGGCGGCCTCGAGCGGCAGGAGCCACACGTTGCGGAAGAAGACCTTGTTCCCGTGGTTCTGGAGGTAGAGCGGCCCGGGCTCGGGACCCTCGGGCTTGCCCGCGCCCGTCTTGTTGGGCACCTCGACGTTGTCGTGAATCTTCACGCCGTTGTGCAGCACGGTGATGCGCGCGTTCTCGGTCTTCTTCTTGTCGGCGTCCCAGCGCGGGGCGCGGAAGGTGATGTCATAGGTCTGCCACTCGCCCGGCGGCTTGGCCTGATTGGTGTCGGGGGGCTTGAACTGGTAGATCGCCCCGCAGCCGCCCTTCTGCGGCGGGCCGCCGGCGGTGTTCAGAATCTGGATTTCGTAGCGGTTCTGAAGGTAGACGCCGCTGTTGCCCGGCGTCTTCTTGCCCGTCGGGTCGGGCTGGATATTGAACTCCAGATGGAGCTGGCAGTCGCCGAACTTGTCCTTCGTGATTGCCCCAACCTCCAGGAAGCCATCGGGCGTCACCTTCGCGTTATTCCACCGCGACGTGTCCTTGCCGTCGAAGAGCACGATGGCGCCCTCGGGCGGCTTGAGCCCCTCGGTGGGCTTGGCCTCTTCGCCGCCCCGGGCCGCCACGCAGGCCAGCCACGCTCCCAGCACGACAAGCGTTCTCATGCCACTGACTCTCCACAATTCCGGTGAGCAGTTCCGCCGTGCGGGGTCCATCGTGCCACGGCGGGGCGCGATTGTCAACCGCGGCCGCCTCTGTGGGAGCCTCTACGCCGCGGGCGGAAGAGCCCCCTGGGGTCGGCGCCCAGCAGGCCGGCGCAGTAGCTTCGCCTGTCCACGGGCGTCAGGTGCGCGGCCATCGCCTGGGTGATGAGCGGCACGAGGCGGAAGCGGTCGAGGCGGTCCGCGATCGCTTCGAGATGCTCGTCGCGGGTCATCCAGTGCAAGCGGTCGCAGGCCCGCAGATTCATCGGGCGACGGTAACCACGCAGGGTGCACTGGCGGCGGACATTGTAGTAGCAGGGGAAGTACGACAGGGCCAGCTCGCGCAGCGAGCGGTAGATCGGCTCGCGGAAGCGGAGGCCGACGCAGTTGCTCTTGGCCACGGCGCCCCAGTGGCCGCCGCGGCGGAAGAGGGCCAGCAGGTGCACGTCATCGAGGCCTCTGGCCGCCACGAGTTCGAGAATCAGCGGCGGGTGGCCGAGGCGGCGCAGCGCGGCGGCGGCGAACAGCGCACCGTCGAAGCAGTGCGCCCGACGGTCGCGCAGCACGCGCAGCGGGCAGCGGTAGACAGGCTCGGTGCTGTAGGGGATGGCGTCGAGGAAAGCCTGGATGGCGGCGGGACTCGTCCATCGCGCGGCCGTCCGCCGCTCGCGGGGCGTCAGGCTCGCCTCGAACCGCTCGGCCTCGGGGCTGCCGCTGTGTCCTGCTCGGCTCATTGCCGGCCTCCTCGCACGCGCCCGCCCTGCGTCGGCCCTCACCTGGCGCCCCGCACGTTCAGCCGCACGGCCCACACGCTGCGGACGGCGGTGATGAAGAGCGTGCGGCGGTCGAGGCCGCCAAAGACGCAGTTGGCCGCGGCCTGCGGCGTGCGAATCTTGCCCAGGAGCTTGCCCTCGGGGTTGAACACCTGCACGCCGTCGCCAGCCGTGCAGTAGAGGCGTCCCTCCGCGTCGCACCGAAAGCCATCGGGCACGCCGGGGTCAATGCGGAACAGCACCTCGCCGCCCTCGAGCGTGTTGTGCATTGTGGGCGGCGTGTCCCCACGCCGCGTATCGCGGGACGGAGACGTCCCGCCCACAAGCACCCTGAAACGGCGGACGACCGGCTCGGCCCGATCGCTGTTCGCCACGTAGAGCAGCCGCTCGTCGGGCGAGAAGGCCAGGCCGTTGGGGCGGAACAGGTTCTCCACCACCGGCGTCGGCTCCTTCGCCCCGGGGTCGAGACGGAACACGCAGCAGGCCGGCTGCTCCTGCTCCTCGGGCCGGATGCCGTAGGGCGGGTCGGTGAACCAGAGCGTCCCGTCGCTCTTCACCACGGCGTCGTTGGGCGAGTTGAGCCGCCTGCCGCCATACGTCGCGGCGAGCACGGTCACCGAGCCGTCGGGTTCGGTGCGGGTCACGCGGCGGCTGCCGTGCTCGCACGAGATCAGGCGGCCCTGGCGGTCGAGCGTGTTGCCGTTCGTGTGGTGCGACGGCTTCCGCCAGACGGCGTGCCCTTCGCCTTCCTTCCAACGATAGATCGTGTCGGCGGGGATGTCGCTGAAGAGGAGACACTCCCCGTCATCGAACCACACGGGGCCTTCGGTGAACTGGAAGCCGTCGGCGATGAGGCGCAGCTTGGAGTCGGAGGCGAGAATGGTCTGGAACGCCCCGTCGAGAATCTCGAAGTCAGCCATGGCCAGCCTCCTACCTGCTCGTTGCGGGTCGGGCAAGAGAGATTCCTCGACCACGCGGCGCTTCGCCCGGAATGACGCGAACGTGGAAGGTCGCGGTCCTGCCTTCCGCAATCGGCCTCGCGTGGGGGACCTGAAGGGGGGCGAATCCCCTGAGCGCGAGCTTCCTGACCTCCAGCTTGCCGTGGAGGACGGAGAGTTGGACCTCGATCCCGCGGCGCGCGGGCTTCTGGCGGACGGTGCCCCAGGCGGCTCCCGTGGACCAGAACCAGGTGGTGGGCTCGCGCGCCGGGGCGAAGGTGAGTGTCCCGGTCACGGCGGAGTAATGGAAGCCGGTGAGGGCGGGCACGGCGCTCCAGGCGGCCATGGCGCGGGCGTAGTGGTGGCCGCACTCGGCCTCATCGAAGGGGTTCCTCTTCCGGCCGTCGTAGCGGGCGCGAATGGCCTCGATGCACTGGAGGCCCGCCGCCGTCTGGCCCTCGTAGAGCATGCCGACGGCGGCGCAGTACTCGAAGCCGGTCATGACCTCGTTGTAGTAGGGGAAGGGGCGCTTCGGGCGGCGGCCGCGCAGGTAGGTGGCCATGAGGAGGGCCGATTCGTCGTTGAGGGCGAAGGTGCGAAGATGGTTGAAATGGCCGTGGAGGCCCCGCCTGAAGTTGTGCCGGAAGATCGCGCGGTGGGTGGCCTTGACGTGCCGGGGGTCGAGGAGGTAGCCGAGGCCGATCACGTGCGCGGTGTACTGGCCGACCAGTTGGTCCACGAGGCAGCCGGCGCCGAGTTGCAGCTCGGGCTCGGCGAGGTCCTTCGCGCCCATGCCCACGCTGAGCCCTGGGGCGATGGCGGCGGCGTCCTTCGGCGGGCGGACCTCGTGCTCGTAGTACTCGCTGTTGAAGAGGTGCTCGTCCATCCAGCGGCGGCCGCGCTCGAAGAGGCCGCGGCAGGTGTCGGCGAAGTCGCCCTCGCCCAGATGGCGGGCCATTTCCTCGACGGCGCGCAGGGCGCCGAGATACCAGCCGCCCATCTGCGGGTTCGGGCCGTAGTACTCCACGTCCATCGTGTTGTGCTGGCAGCCCTCGATCACGCCGTCGCGATCGGCGTCCCAGCCGCCGGGGACCCAGCAGAACTCCATCGCCTTGCGTATCTTGGGCCAGAGGGTGCGGAGCCAGGCGTCGTCGCCCGAGAGCTGCCAGTCGCGGTAGACCTTCATCAGGCAGCCGAGCTGGCCGTCGGCGGCGGCGTGCTGGAACTCCCGGGCGCGCGCGAGGGGCAGGTTGACGCGGAAGGACATGAGGCCAGCGTCGTCCGTGGCGAGGAGGAACTCGGTCTCGCGCATCGAGCGGGCGAGGGTGGGGAAGAGGAGGGCGGTGGCGTGCTCGTAGTTCCACACGTGGGTGCACGAGCCGTGGCAGCAGCCGTTCTTGTCGCCGCAGCCCTCCCAGCCGAAGAAGCGGCCGTCCTCGGTGCGGAAGCTGGTCTGGGACCGGAGGGCGGTGAGGGTGCAGAGCGCTGCCTCCTTGACGGCGTGGGGCAGATCGCTGGAGCAGAAGGCGCGGACGAAGGCCACCGTGTCGCCCTCCAGGCGGGGCAGGGCCGCGGCGGCCTTCGAGGCGGCGTCCCAGGCGTCGGCGAATTGCGTGGTGTAGTAGTTGCCGATGCGGTTGGGGTTACAGCAACCAGGAGACGGGCTGAAGCCCGCACTACTGACATCCTTCGCAGGGGTCCAGGTCATGCGGTTGGGGAAATGCCAGGCGAGGAAGAAAGTGACGGCCTGCGCGGCGCGGGGCGGGACGCGCAGGCGGACGGCGAGGGAGGCGGTCGGGTCGTCCACGCCCTCGGGGTCGCGGGGGTCGAGCTGGCCGTCGGCCGCGAAGTCGTCCCAGAAGTCCAGCAGGCTGTCGCCCCAGGTGCGCTTGGCCCAGGCGGTGCGATGGGTGACGGTTTGCAGTACGGGCTTCAGCCCGTATCCCGTACGGCCTGAAGGCCGCACCACGAACCGGCTCTCGCTTGCGCCAAGAGTGGCGAGCGCGATTGTGCCCCACTGCTCGGCAGCGGGCTCCACGCCTTCCGATGCCATGAAGATGCCCTGAAGCTTGCCCTGCGTGCGGAAGGCGTTGACGTTCTTGAGCGGCTTGCCGTTGGAGCCATCGGCGCCGATGAAGTTCTGAAGGCTGCCGCACACGGCGGCGTCCACAGCCTGCCTCGTGCGATTGGTGAGCACGAAACGCAGGACGGCCACGGGCAGGCCGCTGCGGTCGGGGTCGCCAGGGATCAGCGGGTTGAAGGCCTCGAGGCGCACGTCGAGCGGCACGTCGGGGTCGCTGAGGAGCACTTGGCCGAGGGGGTAGGCGGCATGGAACGAGCAGCGGCGGAAGCGGGGCAGGCCGTGGTTGGGCTGCGGGCAGCCGAAGCCGCCCTCGTAGGCTTCGGGCGGGAGGAGGCCTTCGAGGCAGCGGACGCGGGGCACAGACGCCCTGCCCGCAGGCTTCGCCCAGAGGGCGAAGAAGGCGTTCCTGGGCGAGAAGCCCTTGGCGGGGCGGTTCACGATCTCCCAGTCGCGCAGGTCGCCGCGTCCGCCCAGCGACACGGTGCCCGTGCCGATCCCGCCGAGCGGGAGGGCGATGCGGGAGAGATGCGCGGCATCGTAACTCGTGAGCGCAGGCCAGGACTTGCTCGGCTTCGCGGCCATCAGAGGCTCCGCTGGAGGCGTTCGGGAGCCCGGTCACAGCCTGACAGGAATCCCCTGGCTCTTGAGGTACTCCTTCGCCTGCCGCACGGTGAGGGTGCCGAAGTGGAACACCGAGGCGGCCAACACGTTGGTGGCGTGGCCCTCGAGCAGCACGGCGGCCATGTGCTCCAGCTTGCCGCAGCCGCCCGAGGCGGTGACGGGGATGGTCACGGCGTCGGCCACGGCCTTGGTCATCGGGATGTCGTAGCCCGTCTGCACACCGTCGGCGTCCTTGCTCGTCAGCAGGATTTCGCCGGCGCCCAGGTCCTCCACCTGTTTCGCCCACTCGACGAGCTCGAGGCCGGCCCGCCTGGTGCCGCCGGAGATGAGCACCTCGAAGCCGTTCTCGCCTTTCTCGGCGTCAATGGCCACCACGATGCGGTCGGGGCCGAACGTGTCGGCCGCCTCCTCGATGAGGTCGGGGTTGCGCACGGCGGCAGTGTTGATCGAGACCTTGGCGACGCCGAGGTCGAAGAGGGCCTTCATGTCGTCGAGCGAGCCGATGCCGCCGCCGACTGTGAAGGGCACGGTGACCGCCTTGACGACCTTCTTGACCCATTCGAGGCGGGTCTTGCGCTTCTCCACGGACGCGGCGATGTCGAGGAACACCACCTCGTCGGCCCCCTGCTGGCAGTAGGCGGCCGCGGCCTGCGCCGGGTCGCGCGCGTCGCGCAGATTCACGAACTTCACGCCCTTGACGACCCGGCCGTCCTTGATGTCGAGGCAGGGGATTACCTTGGCGGTCTCCATGGGAAGGCTCCTTGCCAGCAAACCAGTGGAATGCACCAGGGGAAGCATCCTAGCGCACGGCCCGGACCCGCGTCAAGCGCGGCGCCGGGCCCCGTCCGCCCGGTGGAATGCGCCGAGCCCTCCGAAAGACCAGACCGCCCGCGCCCATCCTGTATCACTCCCCCCGCCCCGGGCAGGTGACAGAGCGCGGCGCTTTCGTGATTCATGGCCTTCTGCGGCCGTTACTGGCATGCTGTATCACTTCCTCCCCCACGGGGGTGATACAGCATGACAGCATGTTGCCCGAATCCCACATGGCCGGCGAATGCCGCTGGCCCGAGCGCAGCTCCCTCTCGAACCTCCCCACACGTCCGGCAGGGTGGGATTCTGGACAGCCGGTCCGCGGTCCCCGCATGTCTTCCCGAAGGGATCGGAGCCCTTGGGAGGCCGCCCCTGATTCCCGAACAGGCGGCACGCATGGCCCGAGCGTACGACGCCGGCCCTCCGCAGCCGCCCGCACCCCTGAGCCGCGAGGCGGTTGCGATGTGGTTCTGAATGGGACTGGCCGTGGCCGCTGCGGGTGAG